>JANQGC010000209.1 GCA_028277515.1 Anaerolineae bacterium | reverse complement strand
AATTGATCACTGCACCTCCCTGGATCAAACGGAGTTGACTCGTTCGGATTTTGACCTGGTGGACCTTGATGCGGGGCAATTTGATCAAATTGCCGATTTGTTGAGCGGATTTGAGGATTGATTGATCCATGAAAAAAATGGAAAATGTGCAGGATATCTATCCTCTCACGCCTACCCAACAAGGCATCCTCTTTCACACATTAAAAGATCCGGAGAGCGAAGTTTATTTTGAGCAGTTCCGTTGCACCATCAGCGGAAAATTAAATGAGGGAATATTTACAGCCGGATGGCAGCGAATCATTGAGCGGTATGACGCTTTGCGCACCGTATTTTTGTGGCAAGGGTTAAAAGAACCCTTGCAAGTGGTGCGCAGACAGATTGACCCGTCCTGGGAATTTTTGGACTGGCGGAATAAGCCGGGCGATTTAGAAGGTGCTATTGGTGACCTGGCCCGCGAAAAAAGAGAGAAAGGCTTTGATCTTTCCAAGGGTCCCTTGTTGGGATTCACCCTGATTCGACTGGCGGATGAGAAAAATCACTTTATCTGGAATTTTCACCATCTGATCCTCGACGGATGGTCTGCTCACCAGGTATTTAATGAAGCCTTTGCCGCGTATGAAAGTCTGCAGAAAGGGCGGAAGCCTGATTTCATCCCCGCCAGACCGTTTCGCCATTATTTAGCCTGGTTGAAAAAGCAGGATGATGCGCAAGCGGCCGCATTTTGGCGAGAACAGTTAGCGGATTTCTCCGCGCCGACGCCGCTCGTGGTCGACCGCCCGCCCGTTGCTGAGGGGATTGCCTACGCCGAACAGGCGCTTGAGCTTTCTACAGAGGTGACCAAAAAGTTAAAAGTCCTGGCCAAAAATCAGCGCGTCACGCTTAATACAGTCCTGCAAGGGGCGTGGAGTCTTTTGCTCAGTCGTTATAGTGGGCAGGATGATGTATTGTTTGGGATCACCTTATCAGGCCGGCCGGCCGATCTTCCCGGCGTTGAAAATATGGTGGGCATGTTTATCAATACGTTGCCGCTGCGGGTCCGCGTCCCTGAGGAAGAAAGACTGGGCCTGTGGTTGAAAAAGCTGCAAAAATTGCAACTTAAGATACAGCAGTTTGAATACAGTTCCCTGGCTCAGATTCAACAGTTGAGTGATATTCAACCTGGCGACGCCCTGTTCCAAAGTATCATGGTGTTTGAAAATTACCCTAATTCGGACGAGGATAAGCAGCAAACCCTCCGGGTTTCGGCAATCCAATACCGTGAACAGAGCAATTACCCACTGGCAATACTTATTTTGCCCGGTGATAGGTTGCGCCTGTTATTGATTTACAACAGCCATTTGTTTCGGCCAACGGACATTCAACGATTACTGGGTCATCTGGAAACCTTGTTAACGGTGATGGCGGAGGAAGAAAATAGCGTCCTGGCCGATTTGCCCATTTTAACGACTGTAGAACTGGAGCGCATCCTGGATGATTGGAATGGCCCGGCCGTAGATTTTCATGAGGCGCGATGTTTGCACGAATTTGTTGCCGACCACGCGCGGAGAAAGCCTCATTCCCCGGCAGTGATAGCGCATGACGGCCGGTTGAGTTATGCGGAATTGAATGAAAGGGCTAACCGGCTGGCCCGGCACTTGCCAATTGCAATAGGGACGCCTGTCGGTTTGTTTTGCCAACGGTCCTTAGAAATGGTGGTTGGTATCCTGGGTATTCTCAAGGCGGGAGGCGCATATGTGCCGCTCGATCCCAATTATCCCAGGGAAAGGATAAAGTTTATTTTAGATGATGTCGCTCCCCCCTTGATTGTGAGCCAACAATCCCTGCTGGGGCGTTTGCCGGCAACAGATTCAAAGGTTATCACGTTCGAGGCGGCCGAAAGCCAAGAGGTGCCGGATGCCGATCCGTCTGAGCAGGTGCAGGATTTACTCCGTTCATTGGCTTATATCATCTACACTTCCGGATCGACGGGCACGCCGAAAGGTGTGATGGTCACCCACCAAAATTTGCTCTATTCCACACTGGCCAGGCGCAGGGCCTATTCCCACTTGCCGGAGAGATTTCTGCTGCTCTCCTCTTTTTCGTTCGATAGTTCAATGGTGGGGATTTTTTGGCCTTTGTTAGAAGGGGGGGCGATTGTTTTGCCCCCGCCGGACGGTGAAAAGGAAGTGGGCACGCTTGCCGATTGGGTGAAGAAGGAAAAGGTGACCCATACCCTGGCCCTCCCATCTTTGTACCAGCTTATCCTGGATTATGCCCCGACGGAGAATTTGAGCAGTTTGGTGGAGATTATTGTGGCCGGGGAAGCATGCTCCCCGCAACTGATCAATGACCATTATCATACGCTGCCCGATACCACGTTATACAATGAGTATGGTCCCTCGGAAACCACCGTATGGTCTTCTGTGTACCGTGCACCCCGAGATGAGCATGTAGGCATCGTGCCTATCGGACGGCCGGTTGCTAACAGCCGGCAGTATATTCTCGACTCACGGCAAAGGGTTGTTCCGGTGGGTGTGCCGGGAGAACTATATATCGGGGGTGCAGGGGTGTCCCAGGGCTATCTTAACCGGCCTGATTTAACGGCCGAACGTTTTGTCCCTTGCCCCGGTCCTCAATCTGCTTCAGAGGAAAGTCTTGATTCATCCGGCGCCTTCTACCGTAGCGGAGATTTGGTTCGTTGGCGTGATGATGGCCAGATGGAATATTTGGGAAGAATTGATCAACAGGTCAAGATCCGCGGGCACCGGGTGGAGCCGGGAGAAATTGAGAGCTTGCTGAAAAGAAGAAGTGAGGTGCAAGAAGCGGCGGTTGTGGTCAACCGCTCGGCCGGCCAACCCCAGTTAGCCGCTTTTGTCCTGGCCGAGAATAATCATGTGCTGCAAACTTCTCAATTAAAGGAATATCTTTTTGCCTGGTTGCCCCGGCCGATTGTCCCTGCGCACATTATTCAGTTAGATTCTTTTCCTTACACACCCAACGGAAA
The DNA here is from genome assembly GCA_028277515.1 of Anaerolineae bacterium. The sequence continues at coordinate 5,213 of JANQGC010000209.1, read as the reverse complement.
GTTGGATCGCCAGGCCCTATCCGGAATAGAGACGATCCCTGAAGTCGTTGACAACTATGTCGCTCCCCGAACTGCCATTGAGGAATCATTGGTGGAAACGTGGGCCAATGTTCTCAACGTGGAAAGAGTAGGTATCCGAGACAACTTTTTCGATCTGGGCGGCCATTCTTTACTGGCCGTCACATTTTTTGCTCAAATCGAAAAGGTTTTCAAGGAAAGACTGCCCATCAATTTGCTTTTTGAAGCCCCGACGATTGCCGAGTTCGTTCAGTTTTTGCAACGTCCCCTGGAAAAGGATGACGATCAAACCCTGGTTGGGATTCAAAAGAGGGGGGACCGGCCCCCTGTATTTTTTGTCCATGGTTTATGGGGCATCATTATGGATTATGTGGCCTTGTCGGATCACCTGGGCGACAATCAACCGTTTTATGGTCTCAGGGCTTCCGATCTGACCATTGATGCGTACCCGAATGATACCGTTGAGGAAATGGCCAACCGTTATATCAATGAGATTCGTAAGGTCCAGCCGCGAGGCCCCTATCGACTTGGTGGATTTTCGTTTGGGGTTGTGGTCGCCTATGAGATGGCCCGTCAACTGCAACAGGCCGGCGAGGAAATCGCCTTGCTCGCTCTCATTGAGGGGTACATGAAGAAGTATGCCGTGTATCCGATCTACCATCCGAAAAGGTGGGGGTTCATCCTGAAGAGTATTCCGCATTGGGTCGAGGGATATCGCTATTTAGGCCACGACATGATGCGTAGTTGGTTTATGAGTAAGGTGCGGCGGCTGCGCGGACGGATCATTAATCTTTTTGGGGGAGAAATTGATCTGAAGCAATATCGCTTGACTTCATCTGATGCGCCGGGCATTCCGGAGAGATTCACAGAGCTTGTGGAGCACCATAGCGCTATGGCTGCTAAATATTACCCCCAACCGTATGAGGGCGAGGTCATCTTGTACCGCACGCCCTGGCATACAGTCGGGCGCACGTTTTTTGGGGCTGTCGATCCGGAGTTTGGTTGGGGGAATCTGGCCAAGGGTGGCGTGGAGATTAAGATGATCAGCGGCAACCATCATACCCTCTTGCATGAGCCGCATGTGCAGGTTTTGGCTCAGGAATTACAAAACAGTTTGGATGGGGTTTTGGATTAAACTCGGAACCGCGATTTCGCAATCGCGCGCCGGCGAAAAATGGAATTTTCGGTTACGAGACGGCCGTAATTTTTTAGAAATCTCGCTTAAGCAGCATATGTGCCAGTTGGTGCAAGGCTGATCCTGCTTCACCGGTGGGATTGGCTGCTTCTAAATGGGAGAGGGCGGCATGGGAGTAGGTATTGGCGGCCGATTCTGCATATTGCCTGGCCTTTTGTTGATCGAGCAAACTGACCACTTCGCTGACAAATTGATCGTTGACCTCGGCCGTTTGGTAAAGATGGTTTAAGGTATCATCCCGCTCCAGGCCGTACAAAACGGGCAGGGTTTTCTTCTTGGTAGTGATGTCGGTAGCGGCCGATTTTCCGGTGCGTGATTCGTCGCCCCAGATGCCCAAAATGTCGTCGATGACCTGGAAAGCCAGGCCCAGGTTGAGGCCGAAGGCGGCATAATGGTCAATGGTCTGGTCATCTTGCCCGGCGACCAGCGCGCCCAGTTCAGCGCAGTGGGAGAGTAACACGGCCGTTTTGCCGGTGATCATGTTGATGTATTCGTCAACAGAAACTTCATCCCGCGTCTCGAAATCCATGTCACTGTACTGCCCCTCGGTCAGGCGCAGGCAGGTCTCGTCGAAGCGGCGCAGGGCGCGCACGGTGATCGCCGGGGGCACGTCTCGTTCGGATAGGCGGTTGAGCGCCAGGTGAGCGATGGCGAACATCGCATCGCCGGCGTTGATCGCCTGGGCTTCTCCCCATATTTTCCACAGGGTAAGACGCCCGCGACGGGTGGGGCTGGCGTCTTCGATGTCATCATGGATCAGCGAGAAGTTGTGTAGGATTTCGACGGCCGCGGCCGCGGGCAAGCTCTGCCGCCAATCCCCTCCGGCGGCCTGGGCGGATAGCAAAGTTGTTAAGGGGCGAATGCGCTTGCCACCATGCACTTCTACGGATTGGAAGTTTTGATCGACCCAGCCCATATGGTAATGCAGCATGCCGTACAAGGGATCGGGGGAGGGTGTGCTGGCTTTGAGGACAATGCCCATTTCTTTTTCCAGTGCGGGAATCATTTTTTTTGATAGTGCTGTTAGCTCGTTCATTAAGATTTTTTGTTTACACGGATAGGGAAGAACACGGATGGTTTTTGTTTTTCGTATCTGTGTTGATAATTCTTTTTTGTAAACTCGGATCAGGAAGAACACGGATGGCTCGTATTTTCTTCACCTGAACTTTACTTAGAGGTTTTGAATTTTGCAAATCCAACCTAAATGGAGGATGTAGTAATCAATGGTGTAAATCCGGAAGGAGCGATGCAGTCCGGCCGTCGAATGGCAGGGGTGGGCTGGCGCAGCATGATGTTGATGGTAACCATGACCTGCCCACCGCGCCGGCTCACCCTTCACAGCCAAGCGGCGTCTAGTCGGGCGAGACAGGCGGGATGGATAGTTTAGGGTTTCCGGCAAGGTTTTGCCCGCCTGTCCCGCCGCTACGGAAAATGATCAAATGATTTTGTGTCTTAATACGTGCTGTGCAACGGCGTTTGGGAAAGGGCTTCCAGGTCTTCAGCACCGGCGACAAACATGGCCACGCGCAGTTCGTCAGTGATGGTATCCGCCAGTTCGATGACGCCTTCTACGCCGTCTTGATCGGCGGCGCGCAGGAAGTTGCCGGCCAGACCGGCAATGGATGCACCTAAGGCGATGCACTTGGCCACTTCTATGCCATTGCTCAAACCGCCGCTGGCGAAGATGGGCAGTTCGGGGGCGGCCTGTTTGCAGTAGCGGATGGAGACGGCCGTGGGGATGCCCCAATCAATAAAAGCGCCGGCCACGCGGGCTAACCGCGCGGTGGGCGCGCGGTACATCTCCACCTGGCTCCAGGATGTGCCGCCGGCTCCGGCGACGTCGATAGCGGCGACCCCGGCATCGGCCAACTGTCGTGCTGTCTCTTCAGCAAAGCCCCAGCCCACTTCCTTGGCGATGACCGGCACGGGCAATTCACGGCAAATGGCCTCGATCTTATTTAGGAGGCCGGCAAAATTGCCGTCTCCTTCCGGTTGTACCGCTTCCTGCAAGGCGTTGAGATGTAAAATCAGGGCGTCGGCTGCGATCATGTCTACGGCACGTTGGCACTCATCTAATCCATAGCCATAGTTAAGCTGCACAGCACCTAGGTTGGCGAAGAGCAGAATGTCAGGGGCCAGGTCGCGCACCTGGTAGGAATCGGAGAGGCTTTCATCTTCGATAGCGGCGCGCATGGAGCCTAGACCCATGGCCAGGCCGGCTTCTTGAGCGGCAATAGCCAGGGTGCGGTTGATGTCTCGCGCTTCGGCCGTGCCCCCGGTCATAGAGGAGATGAGCAGCGGGGTGGCCAATTTTCGGCCGAATAGAGTCAGCGACGTATCCACATCTGCCAGGTCAATTTCCGGCAAGGCCTGGTGCATGAAAAACAAGTTTTCCAGGCCGGTCGTCAGGGACCGGAAGGAGACGTCTTCCTCCAGGTTTATGCGGATGTGGTCGGCCTTGCGTTGTTCATTGTCATTAGGAATAAGATCATCGTGAATGGCGACGCGTTGATGGGACTTTGCATTGCTTGTATTCATATTTTTTTAACAACAAATACAGTCATCTTGTAAGCAGTCATCCTCAGATGCCGGTTTGGGAAAACCTGCGCATCTAAGGATGCGAACTTACTACAGAATCCTGATCATTTGAAAAAGCTCAATAATAAATTGACAATCATAGTGGAGTATACCCAAATGTAGATTTTGATGCTAAATAGGGCAAACAATTTGGCTACTAATTGGCCACGATTGGGGGGCGGCGGTAGCTCTGTGTGGGGCGGTAAGTTACAATTGTGCACTGAAAACGTAACCGCGAAATCCATTTCGCGTTCCAGCGAGGATGTGAATCCCCGGTTACGAAGAGGTAAAGACGAGGATATTACAAGAGGAAAATATGCGAATTTTGATTACAGGAGCGGCCGGTTTTTTGGGGTCCCATCTCAGCGACCGCATGATTGCCGAGGGGCACCAGGTGGTGGGGATGGACAATTTAATCACCGGCAGTATGGACAATATCGCTCATTTATTCGGCCATGAGCGGTTTGAATTTATAAAGCATGACGTCAGTAACTATATTTATGTGGCCGGGCCGGTTGATGCGGTGCTGCATTTCGCTTCGCCGGCCAGTCCCAATGATTACCTGGAATTTCCGATTCCTACCTTGAAGGTTGGTTCGCTGGGCACGCATAATACATTGGGCCTGGCGAAAAATAAGGGGGCGCGCTACCTGCTGGCCAGCACCTCTGAGGTGTATGGCGATCCCCAGGTAAATCCGCAGCCGGAAACGTATTGGGGACATGTGAATCCTATCGGGCCACGGGGAGTGTATGATGAGGCGAAACGGTTCGCCGAGGCGATGACGATGGCTTACCATCGTTCTCATGGGCTGGATACGCGCATCGTGCGCATCTTTAATACGTATGGGCCGCGGATGCGCCTGAATGACGGCCGTGTGGTGCCCAATTTCATCCGCCAGGCGCTGCTGGGGGAGCCATTGACGGTTTATATGGACGGCAGCCAGACCCGCGCATTTCAATATTGCACGGATTTAGTGGAAGGGGTTTACCGGCTGCTGCTGTCGGATGAGACGACGCCGGTCAATATCGGCAATCCCAGCGAAATGACGATTCTCGAATTCGCTCATGCAGTGGTGGAGGTCGCCCGTTCATCATCTGATGTGACCTTTGTTAAGCCTAAAGATGAGCGGACGCGAGATGATCCCAAGCAGCGCCGACCGGATATTGATAAGGCGCGGCGAGTGCTGGATTGGGAGCCGGCCGTTCCGCTGGCAGATGGTTTGAATAGGACGATTGCGTATTTCAGGGAGAAGGTTTTGTAACGCAAGTTGCCTAATTTGCGGATTAGTTTCGAGTTGATGCTGTATAGTTGACAGTAAACAGTAGACAGTCAATGTCATTAAGTTAAGAAAAAGTGTTACTATCCATCCATTTCAAACAGGCTAATGACGAAATGGAGGTAAAACACTGGATAGTAACACAAG
>JANQGC010000207.1 GCA_028277515.1 Anaerolineae bacterium | reverse complement strand
TTATCGCCCTGCTTGGCCTTGCTCCCGGTGGGGTTTGCCTGGCCAGCAACATTACTGCTACTGCCGGTGGTCTCTTACACCACCGTTTCACCCTCACCGGCTAGGAATCAACCTTGCCGGCAATGCACCTCTCTGTTGCACTTGCCGTCGGGTTACCCCGCCCGGCCGTTAGCCGGCACCGTGCTCTGTGGAGTGCGGACTTTCCTCAGCCTCAATCAATGGGACCGCGATCACCCGGCCAACTTGGCTCTTAGATCGTAACATTGAACAGCTATGAAAGGCAAATTTAGAATAAATACAAAGTTTACGATAATTGCCTTAAAACTCTGCGGGTTAAAACAACGGCCATATCTGTCCGGTAGGCAGCGTCACCGCGGAAATCACCCGGATGGCGGTTGGCCTCACCAGCAGCATCAGCCGCCGTCAAAATCGCTTTTTCGTTGATCTCATCTTTCAGGTGAGCTTCAACCGTCGATAACCGGAACGGCCGTACTCCTAAACCAGTAGCTGACACGCTTGGCGATCCATCTGCGGGCTGCCAGCAAGTAATGGAAACGATAGGATAATCGGCCGGTGTTCTGGCTACCCTTTCACTGGCGCCTTGCCCATCAGACCATGAAAAAGAAATTTCGCTAATCAACCCTTGAGGCGCTTCCTCACCTTGCAGGTAATCAACCAGGCTCATTGTTTGAACTTCTGGTGTGTGCAAAGTGACGTCCGCATCCAAAACCAACAAGGCCGCGAGCAACTCACTGTCTGCCAGGCGGCCGGCTACTGTGCCACCAAATGTAGCCGCATTGCGATACGTATTAGGTCCGGATTGGCGGATCGCCTGAGTCAGGAGCGCCGTCGTTGCTGAAGATTTCTCTTCCTTGTTCAAATATTGCGCCAAACCTGTTAACGTCACTGTTGCGCCAATCTTCAAACGGCCGGCACGGCGCTGCACGTTGTTTAATCCTACTGCTTGCAGGTCAACGACGGCTGTCTTATTCACACCTTTTTCAGTGGCCAACAGCTTCGTACCACCCCCTAAAGGGGCTGTATCCGGCTGGGCTAAATAGCGAAGTGCTTCACTTAAATCTTCCGGGCGGTAATACGCACCTGGTTTTTTTGGCATAATGTCATCTCCATCTCGCGGTACAGGTCAATATAATTGATATTGCGTTCTTGTCACGTCTTAAAATTAGTGCTAATGTTCAGTGACAACCATTCAAAATCGAAGAAATCCGCCATATTATTCATTACCCTACGGTTGATTTCTCTTATGTAGCAATTATCCACATATTTTAATTTAATCGCAAAGGGTATTTCCGTCCCAACTTACTTGTATCTGCTCAGACGAAAAATCATGACTATTCCTGAAAACATGTCCAGTATCAAAGGGGCATCCATATGGCAACAAACGAAATGGCGTCGCCTCCTGCCTTTGGGAATTGCGGCCGTCATTCTGTTAGTCATGGCTATCTACTCGGTGACAGACAGCAGCTACTTGCAACATAACCACCTGTTAGATGGAGCAGATTGGACGAGCTATGCCCTTTGTCATCGCATTACCGATCGTTCGTTTACGATTAACGGCCGGCAATTCCCCTTGTGCGCCCGCTGCAGCGGGATGTACCTGGGCGTTGCCCTGATTTTCACCATTCTGCTCGGAGCAGGCCGCATGCGCCGCGCCTTGCTGCCACCGAAACCCATTCTATTCACACTTTTCGGATTCATCGCCCTTATGGGAATCGACGGAATTAATTCTTACAGTCATTTTTTCCCCAATGCCCCACACTTGTATGAACCACAAAATTGGCTGCGTTTGCTTACCGGCATGGGAACCGGCGTGGCCATGGGTTTATTGCTAATCCCCGCTCTGGCTCAATCCTTATGGCGTCAACCGCAATTCCTGGCAGTGATTGAAACCAGGCGAGAATTGGTCGAAATTCTATTGGCTGCTCTCATTATTGTTTTCTTACTCCTTAGCAACCTTTCTTCCTTACACTACGTATTGGCAATTGTGAGCGTCGGTGGGCTGCTGTTCATCCTTGCCTCCTTAAACGCTGTAATCATGCTGTTTCTATTGAGGAGAGATGGTCGGGCTGATACCTTACAAGGTGCATTGCTGCCCCTTCTGGCCGGATTAGCCCTGGCTGTCCTGCAAATCAGTCTACTCAGCACCGTGCGCTATAATCTGACAGGAACCCTGACAGGGTTCCCTGGTCTTTAATGAGGAGAAGAAATGATTGAAGCAATTGCCGGAATCGGCACCGCTTTTGGCCTATCAGGAAGCGCCGGGTTAAATGCCTATATTCCTTTGTTAATTGTTGCTTTAGCCGGCCGGTTTCCCATAAATGATCCTTTACTCAAACTTTCCGAACCTTATACGCTCTTGAGCAATTGGTGGGTCATCGGCCTTTTAACCATTTTATTGATTATTGAACTGCTGGTGGATAAAGTGCCGGCCGCGGATTCAGTTAACGATTTAATCCAAACATTTGTCAGACCCGCCGCGGGCGCTATACTATTTGCTGGCAGCACAAGCGTTATCAATGACATGAATCCTTTGCTTGCTATACTGCTGGGTGTATTAGTCGCCGGAGGCGTGCATGCTACGAAGAGCGTTGCCAGGCCGGTGGTGACCGCCACAACGGCGGGAACAGGAAATTGGGCTGTCAGCCTCCTTGAAGACGTTACCGCCTTTATCATGTCCCTGCTGGCGCTCATTGTACCAATTCTCGCCGGCATTATTGTGCTAATTTTTATTACCTTGATCGCCTGGTTTTTTATTCGCCGGCGCAGGAAAAAAAGACATAATTTAAGTATTTAGTGGTTTGTTTTCTACATAGTTCAAGTAATATGACAGTCACTTTGGTCATTATTTAAGGAGCAATATTTGTAATCAAGTGACTGTCACATGTTTGCAAAAGAGGGGAAAATTGAAAAGTATCAACACGCGTAGTTTTTTTCGAGCCGGAACGCTCGGAGCATTAATCGCAGGGTTCATTTATCTACTTGCTCTCACGCCTTTTTTCAATAATGTGCTGTTAGTCATCCTCCTGGCCAGTGCAATATTGCTCCCCTTTGGTGTGGGCATGTATTACAGCTACTTAGCGCCCGGGGAGGAGACGATGAGCCAGAGTGTCATCGGTGGGGCATTATCCGGCCTGATCGGTGGGATCATCCTCGGTATCGCTTTTGGTGTCAATGCCTTCATGGTGGGCGCGGTTAGCACAGGATTATTAGGATACGCCGTCGCCGGTGGTATCGGCGTGACAATTTTGGCTGCGGCTATTTTAGGATTAGTCGGAGCAATCATGGGGGCCATTGGCGGCGTTTTATACCAGGTCGCCCATAACATTTAAACGAAAAGCAGTTGGATTAGCGAGGCAGGCTACCTAGCCTGGCCATGTCTTGCAGGTCTTGCAGCCCCTGCAGACAGTTTTGGCGCTCCCAGGATTCGAGTGAAAGATCGTTAAATTCATCCTCGTCAAGGAGAAGCGTCTGGCCATCCGGGGATACCCATAGGTCGAGGGCTAAATCCTCACAACGGACGGCCGAGTCTGTAAACTCCGCCGGGCGGCAAATATTACAATACCAGCCCTTTAACTTCCCATCCCCTTTATCGTAAACAGCAAATATATTATACCAGCGCTGGCTGTAAAAAGTTTCTACAAAGCGATCACCGCGATTGAAGGTTGTAAAGCCTAAGTCAAGGTCATCCCGGTTGAAAAAAGCCTCCAGGCGTATTTTAGATTTGTCCCTTTTCAGGACGGTGCCCTGGTAACTCCAGATCGCTTCTCCATTCTCATTTAATTTGTAAACCGTTATTTGCGCCAAGCGATTCCCATTAAGTATTGTTTTACCTAAAATTTGACAACTTATATTCAATGGTTTTCGCCCAAACATCAAGTGAAAAGTTGTCAAATTTCTGTGCAAAATGATTTTGGTAATAGTGTATTAAGTGTTTGACGGATTTTTCAAAATAGTTTGCAGTCCCGAAATTTGCGACTCGATCTCCAACATCTGCTCTTGTTGTTTGCGCAGCTTCTCTTCTTCAGCGCGAACGAACCGCGTAAATGGTGCGATTGTTTCCTCAATTCGCCGCGTGCTGCGTCGCATTTCACGGTCGAACTGCTGTGACAGACTGCCCACCAGCTTGGTTCGCAGTTCCTCCAACTTTTCAGCAAACTCACTTTTAGCCTTTCGTTTGCGCGAGGGCAAGATGAGCAAACCCAATGCGGCGGCAGCAACCCCGGCAAATACGCCTGTAAAATCCAGGAATGCCGTGTGGGCGGCGATGACAACAGCCACCCCTAACCCCACACCAATGCCGGCTAACCCGGTATTGACAACGGCCGCCCGCGCTGATTGGGCTAATTCCTCCGCCTCTTTTTCCTTATCAAAAGATTCCACAGCCATCCTCGTCGTTTTGCCAATAGAATCAATCAACCGCTGCCGATCATAGGCCAACGTCCCTTCACGCGGTCCAGATTCGCCTACAATTCGGCCTTCATGCTCAGCACTACGCTCGGTTAAATGGTCAGAAACAGCCTGCCATTGGCGTAAATCCTGCTCAACCAGCCAATCAACCAGCTCGCTCACCCTTCGCTCAATCTGTTCAGGCGTATCGCTGACCACTTCCTTTTCAAAATCGGCCTCAAGCTGTTTGGAACGCAACAGATCAGGAATGCGCGCCAGGCGGATACGGTCATCCAAAAATTCGTTGCCACGCTTTTCCATCTCAAAGAGCAAATTGTCAATTTCCCCCAACCGGGCCTTAAAGTTGCGCTGCATGTCCTCATTGTAATAAATCATTTGATGCTGCACATCTTCCAACAGGCGATTGTCATCCTTGAGCACTTGAAGATGAGCTTCCATGTCCGCTAACTGCTGGCTGACCAGACGGCCGCCAACGCCCAATGGATTAAGCAGCTTCAAGCGAAAGCGGCCTTCATCATCCAATGTCCCTTGAATATAGGCTTCCAAAGGAGAAAAACGACTGGAATCTTCGCCAGTCTGGGCCAACCGGGCAGAGACGGGGAATACGGCCGGAATCTCACCAATCAACTTCTGGGCAGCATTGGTCACAAAATCAACCACCTGTTTGACTTCCGATTCTCCAGCCAGGATATCAATCTTATTGACAACCAGAACAATTTTTTTGCCCCAATCGCGTATTTTTTCTAAGAAGGTTCGCTCGCTTTCCGTGAAGGGACGATCGGCCGAGGTAATGAACAGCACCAGGTCACTGCGCGGAATGAAATCAGCGGTCAATGCTTCATGCTCGCGCATAATCGCATTGGTCCCCGGCGTATCAACAATGCTGATCTCACGCAGCAGATCGGCCGGTGCGCTTTTTATCCAAATCCCTTTTTCACCAGGAATTTTCTCTCTTGCAGCCCCATACTTAAGCCAGTAAATTTGATCGGTCGTTGGGGTAACGCCCTCATCCTGCAACATTTCACCTAGCAGGGCGTTGATGAAGGCCGACTTCCCCGAATTAAATTCTCCGGCTATAACGAGAAGAAACAATTCATCCAACTGCTTAATTGAATCGGCAAGCGCCTTGCGGTCCACTGTTGTGGCTTCCGTTTCAGCCAGCAGTTCACGCAGTCGACCCAATGTTTCCCGCGTTTGCTTTAGCAGTTCATCCTGCCGGGTATTTAGAATCAGTTTCATCCATATCACTCCGTAAAAATGACGCCGCAAGAAAGTATAACATAGCAAAAAAGCCCCACCTAATGGTGAGGCCATGCCCTCAAGTGCCAGGCATCTAAGCGATAGTCTAGGATCATGTGAGCTAGATGCCTGGCACTTCGCTTAATCCACATTATAACTGACACCAGCTTCCTCAAGAAGGCGCAGCTTTTCCCATTCCGGCAGGTCAGCATCCGTTCCGGCCTTCTTAAGCGCCATGAGCTGGCGCAGTTCTGTAATTTGATCGCGCAAAACGGCCGCTTTCTCAAATTCCAGGGCCTGGGCGGAACGCTTCATTTGTTTCTCCAGTTCGATAACCATCTTGCTCAATTCCGCCTTGGGCAAATCGGCCAGGGTCGTATAACCCCCCTTTTCTTCGGCCAGGGCCATATCATGCTCTTCACGAATGTCATCGGTTAGATCATGGACCGCTTTAATGATGCTGCGCGGTTCAATACCATGCGCTTCATTGTAATCTATCTGCCTTTCCCGCCGACCTTTGGTCGTATCAATCGCCGCCTGCATGGAGTTGGTGATCTTATCCGCATACATGATCACCTTGCCGTCCACGTGGCGCGCTGCCCGTCCTATGGTCTGAGTCAGCGATGTTTCCGAGCGTAGAAATCCTTCCTTATCCGCGTCAAGAATCGCTACCAGGGAAACCTCCGGCAGATCCAGGCCTTCGCGCAGCAAGTTAATACCGACCACGACATCGAAGACGCCCATACGCAGATCGCGCAAAATCTCGGTGCGTTCAATGGTATGCACTTCGGAATGCAGATAATGAACCTTGACTCCCATCTCTAACAGGTAATCGGCCAGGTCTTCGGACATACGCTTGGTTAATGTCGTCACCAAAACGCGCTGGCCGATCTCGGTGCGTTTCTTAATCTCACCCAACAAATCGTCCACCTGTCCTTTGACCGGTCGCACCTCAACCAACGGATCGAGCACACCTGTCGGCCGAATTTCCTGGCGCACGATACGGGCTGAATGTTCCATTTCAAAAGGACCAGGTGTTGCGCTGGTGAAGATGGCCTGATTCAAGAGCAATTCAAACTCTCCAAAATTCAACGGCCGGTTATCAAGGGCGCTGGGCAGGCGAAAACCATAGTCAACCAGCGTCTGCTTCCGGGTGCGGTCACCTGAGTACATACCGCGTACCTGGGGAATGGTCATGTGACTCTCGTCTATTACCATTAAATAATCCGGGGGGAAGTAATCGAGCAGTGTCCAGGGGCGTGAACCCGCCGGCCGTTGGTCCAGGTGGCGGCTGTAATTCTCAATTCCGGCGGTGTGGCCCACCTCGCGCAGCATCTCTAAATCATAGAGCGTGCGCTGTTCGATGCGCTGCGCTTCCAGGAGCATCTTACGCTCTTTGAAGAAAGCGATTTGCTGATGGAGTTCCTCTTCAATATCCTGCACGGCCGCCGACAGCTTATCTTCATCCGTGATAAACTGCGTCGCCGGAAAGATTTCCACACGTGCATGCTCCACCAGGATTTCTCCAGTCAAAGGATCGAACTCGGCAATACGCTCGACTTCCTCACCCCAGAATTCAATCGTATAAGCTGTTTCCGCGTACGCCGGGAAGATCTGTAACGTATCGCCGCGAACTCGAAACACCCCGCGGCGCAGTTCTAAATCATTGCGATCATACTGGATATCCACCAGGTGGCGTAGCAGCGTATTGCGGCGGTATTGTTTGCCGCGTTCGATACCTATTGATACCTTACCCCACGCTTCTGGGTTGCCGATACCGTAAATGCAAGAAACGGAAGCCACGATGATTGAATCTGACCGACTGAGCAAGTTGGCTGTCGCCAACAATCGCAGGCGATCAATTTCATCGTTGATTTTAGTCTCTTTTTCAATAAATAAATCATGACGCGGAACATAGGCTTCCGGTTGGTAATAATCATAGTAGCTGACAAAGTATGATACAGCGTTCTTGGGAAAGAACTCGCGAAACTCGCTGTAAAGCTGGGCGGCGAGGGTTTTGTTATGCGCCAGAACGAGCGTCGGCCGCTGTGTGTGAGCGATAACATTGGCAATGGTAAAGGTTTTGCCTGTTCCCGTGGCACCAAGCAGCGTCTGATATTTTTCTCCCTGCTCAAGGCCATTCACCAGGCTATCAATCGCCTGTGGTTGGTCACCCATCGGTTGAAAATCTGAAGCAAGTTCAAACTTTGACATGATTCTCCTTTTTTAGAGGAACAAGTTTGTAATTTGTTCCTTTTAACCCTAAAAAAATGAGTCGGCAAAGCTGCCGCATCCATTTTAAATAGGCTTCACTTGACAGCAGAAAATGATCTTAGCTATACAGAACGAAAGTTCTATAGTTTACCACATTATGGGTGATTTGCCTGGGTAAAATAGAAATTTTTAAGAAAGCATTGAGGCTCTAATGGTCATTCTAGCTATCTGACAGTTTAGAAATAGGGCGCGGACCGGAGCGGATTTTCCCGATAAAAAATTCAGCGTCATCAGCTTGAATCAGTGTCCAATTAATCTTCTCTTTGTAAAAGTGTCGGGCTATTAGATTGTCATTCATAATAATCCGGCGCACAGCCTAACAAAGCCAGCCCTTCCACGCTGGGTGATTGGATCATGAAATCATCATATCCGATTCGCGCGGGATTATCATTGCTGCTTGTGCTGGCCACAAGGCCAATCTGCCCTTCACCGATGAAGTCGTTGCTGCCGGAACCAATACATTGCCCGTTCACTGACATGGCCCATTGCCCTTCGCTGACAACAAAATGCAGTTCATCGCCGCGAATGGGCGACAATTCAGCCCGGACCCAATCGCTGAATTGATCCTCCCCGCCTTTTGACTGGGCACAATAAGCCGAACCTTCCCCTTGAACGACACAACCAAAGTAATCCGTTTCCTCTCCGGCCAGCACCATCCCAAAGAAAGCGGAATTGCCACCTTCCAATATGGAAGCGTTCACACGGGTTTCAAACTGCGAAAAAATGTCCTGCTGTCGTGTCCAGTTGAGGATTGCTTCATCTTTGCCCAGGGCGATCAGCCGGCCGCCGTCAATATCAAACTCGGCGTCGTCACCCTGCCACAAATCCCAATCAGCAGCCGAGGCGCTGCTTGCAAAATCATCAACAAAAAGGGTTTGTACCTCCGGAACAGCAGTGGCTTCCTGGATATCCTCGACGGGAGTTGGTTCCTCTGCGGGTGTGGGGAGCGGTTCCGCCGTATCTGCCTCCTCTACCTGCGGTGCCTCAGGGGAGTCCGTTGCCGGTAAGGAGAATGATGACTCGGCAGCTAAAGAGGACGGCTCCCTAGTAGCAATTCCCGCCGAAGCGGATAATCCGGAAGCGGAAGTCGTAGACTCCCCTTCTTCTGGACTACCACTAATGAAACTCATCACTGCCCAGGCGCCGCCGCACAACAAGATGAGAGCAAGCACAATCCCGCCAATGATGAAACCAACGGGCCGTTTGCTATCTTGCGGCTTATCAGCGCCAACTGTTACCGGTTTGGGGTCAGCCATTGCAGCATCCGCAACCTCTTGCAACGCTGGAACCTGCTGCTCCGCCGGTGCCGGTTGGGTCAACTGCCCCTTGGCTCGCTCCATGATTGCCGGAACATCCCGATATTCGGCTTGCATTGTTTGTATCTTTGCCCCAAGGCTCAGGACTTCAACCCAATCTCGTTGAGCGTCGGCCGTTTGCAGTTGTGTATACAACGCCTCAATCTCCGTGTCCGCCGGCGACTCAACCATTGTCGGTTCATATACCTCCGCCGCGTCGGACACTTCAAGCATTGTCTCTTGCACGCGTGTTCCGGCAATTGCTGCGCCAACCGCGGCCGCATCTGATGTAGAAAGCAAACCGCTGATTGCGTCAACCATCTCTTCGGCCGTATTAAACCGATCCGCGCGATCCTTAGCCATGGCCTTATCGACAATATCCTGCATGCTGGACGGCAAATCGGCAGCGACATCAAGAATCCTGGGCACCGGCTCCATGACATGCTTCATCATGATGCTCGTTGGGGTCTCACCAGTAAAAGGTTGTTGGCCACTGAGCATTTCAAATAAAATGACCCCCAAGGCGTAAATGTCAGAACGGCCGTCAAGTTGAACATCACCCTTTATCTGCTCCGGACTCATATAGGCCGGCGTGCCCATGATACTTTGCGTTTGCGTTCCTTCCGCCAGGCGAGCAATACCGAAATCGGAGAGATAAGGATTCTTATCGCCATCAAACAAGATATTATCCGGCTTCAAATCGCGGTGAATGATATGTTGAGTATGCGCCTTATCCAGGGCGCCGGCGAGCGGAGTCAGGACGCGCACAACCTCCGGTAGCGTGAGCGGATTGCCATGATTATATTGGCTCAAAGAACCACCCACCATATAGCGCATTACTAAATAGGGCTGCTCGTTAAACTCACCGAAGTCATGAACAGGCACAATCGCCGGATGTTCCAATGAAGCGACGATACGCGCTTCCCGTTGGAAACGCGCGCGCAAAGATTCATTAAACGTGAATTGCCCCGGCAATAATTTGACCGCCACCCGGCGGGCCATCAAAGGATCGCGCGCCAGGAAGACAACAGCCATCCCCCCGCGTCCCAGCTCTTCAATAATCTCGTATCGGCCGATAGTCTCCGGTATACTCATCTTCCTCGCTTAAATCGCAAACAATCTTGCAAAACATTATACGACCAGACATATCTTGAAACAATTATGAAATTGGACCAATCTTAAAGATTGGTCCAATTTAGAATAATGAAAAAGAGCACACCCATTGGCGTGCTCTTCTAGTGGAGATGGCGGGAATCGAACCCGCGTCCGAAAAATTCGTCCTCTGAACTTCTACAAGTTTAGTCGACCTATTTACCTTCGCCGGTGGGCGCCCCGGCCAACAAGGTCAGCCACCAACTAGTCGATCATCCCCAAAAGGATGTCTTAGCCACTTCTATCGACATCGAAGCAGAGCACGTTGACTTTTATGTCGCCTGCACCATTCCCGGCCAACGAGCGGAAAAAGACAGACGGGGTTCTATTTATAGAACCATCTGGCTCTCCGGCTGATTACGCAGCCATGGGGAGAGCGCTGTAAGAAGGAGTGCGTTCGGCACTTTTTCTTGTGCTTCCAGTTTTACGAGTTGTAAAGCGTGCTCGACTTGCAGTCCAGGGCCAGCCTTCCCCGTCGAAGCCTGTCATCCCCAGATTGGCTCTCATTATAGCATAGGCCCCCACCCCCGTCTATTGGCGAAACATAAGAAATTATTCTTTGGCAGAACGATGAAATCATTAATCATTCACCAATTAACAATTATCTACTCCCCTTCTTCCTCATGGGGATCATACCTGCGCACAAAATCCTCCACCATGAGCATGTTGCCGGCAGCATGATTGATTGTTTGTAGAAGTGTTGTCATTGTATCCACTTCTTCCACCTGTTCGTTGACAAACCATTGCAAAAAATTGTGGCTGGTAAAATCATTGTTCTCGACGGCGATCCGCACCAGGTTATTTACCTGCTCGGTCACCTTCATCTCTTGATCCAACGCATACTGCACCGCTTCGGCCGCGCTGCCAAATTCATTACGGATGTCCGGCAGGCCGGGAATGATCGGCTTGGCGCCCGTCTCCAGGAGAAAGTGGACAAACTTCATTGCATGCATGCGCTCTTCTTCCGACTGGCGGTAGAAGAAACTGGCCAGGTCAGGCAACCCTTCTTCATCAAAGTAAACAGCAATGGCAATATACTGTGCCGAAGCAAGAAATTCGCTTTGAATTTGTTCATTCATGGCCTCGACCGATCGTTGGTGAATAATCATATTTCTCTCCTTAAGTAAATAATCGAATGCAAAACCCATTATACGCCTTAATTGCCGATATTAGCTTGCAAAAAGCGGGCAGCCTGTCGCTCGGCCCAGTATTCAAAATGGCCTGGCCAAACCCCCTCGGCAAAACCTACATGCCCACCGTGCGGGACCAGGGCAGGAAACAGAAATTCATTCTCGATGATGCTCGTATGAGGAATGTCATGTGCAAAAAAGGGGTCGTCCATGGCGCGAATGACCAATGTGGGGATCTTTATCGCAGGCAGATATTGAGCGCAACTGTTCTGGGCATAGTAATCATCAGCATCACGATAACCATGCAAGGGGGCGGTGAACGCGTCATCAAAATCCCGTACCGTTTGTACGCTCAAAATGCGTTCGACATCCAGCTCAGGGCTATTTTCCTGGGCATGGGTCAGCGCCTTTTGGCGCAATCCTTTTATAAATCGAGGGGCATATAAACGGCCGCTGCCTTTGGCAAAAGTCATGGCTACGCGGGCCAAATCAAAAGGGGGTGAGACAACGGCAGCGGCCTGGAGCGGTGACTCACTGCCCCGTTCACCCAAATATTTCAGCAGCGTATTGGCTCCCAATGAAAACCCAACGCCCCCTTTAGGAACGTCGGGCAGTTTTTCTTCCAACCAATCAATGACAACAGCTACGTCATCAGTCACACCAGCATGGTAAAGACGCGGCGTGCGGTTCATCACACCGCTACAAGATCGAAAATTCATTCCTACAGCGCGCAAACCGCGCTGCGCCAACTGGCGGTAAATCTCGCAAGCGTAACCGCGCCGCGCCGATCCTTCCAGACCGTGCAACAGGATCACCATTGGGGCACTGCGATCCAATGTCACACCTGGAATCGAAGGGAAATCAAGATCGATAAAATCACCATCCGGCGTATCCAGGCGTAGGCGATGGAAAGCAACACCGGCTATTGGGCGCAACGTATTCGCCAATACGGTTTGGGCATGTGGGTCCAGCCAAAGACGGGACGGCTGGAATGGTTCCAACCAGAAATCCTGAGTCATGAATAGAATTTTGCCCTAAAATCGGGTTGGACCGAAATTAACTCATCTAACGTCTTAATACCCCCTAAGATTGACCCGCTCAGCTTGACATCAGCCAACAGCTTGCTATAATTCCCCCTTGTCGTTGCGGGGTAGAGCAGTGGCAGCTCGTCGGGCTCATAACCCGGAGGTCACAGGTTCGAATCCTGTCCCCGCTACTCTAGAAAACCCCCCGAAGCGGGGGGTTCTTTGATCAAATAGTAGCGATAGAAGTAGCGATTAAATAGAAATTAAATGAAAAAGTGCGCTCATTGCAGGAAATTAAAACCCTTGGATGAGTATGCCTACTCCAATAAATTATTAAAAACCAGACAAAAACATTGTCGTGACTGTATGGCTAAGTTCAACAAGGCTTACTATAAAAGACACGGCGAAAAACACAGAGAAACAGTCCGCCAGTCCCGAATAACCAGAAAAGTTGCTGCTAGAGAATATATAAATGAATATTTATCTACTCATCCATGCATAGATTGTGGAGAGAGTGATCTTGTGGTTTTACAGTTTCATCATGTAAGCGGAAAAAAACGTGATGCGGTTGCAAATTTAGCGAGGGGCAATCATTCTTTGGATCGTATTAAGCGGGAGGTAAATAAGTGTGTTGTTTTGTGTGCTAATTGTCATCAGCGCAGAACTGCAAAAGAACAAGGTTGGTACTAAAGTTAACTGTATCGAAGGAAAACAATTTAAGAACTGGGGTAGTTCAGGAGGCAAGTTGTGAAAAGACGTGAAGAATCCTATCGACACAAATCTACATTTGGATCGCGATATTATCTAGATGAAATTGAGACTATTATCGAAATGATGATTGAATCTGGCCATGATGTAAAACTCAGTGATTCTAAATATGAGTATGAAGATTTGGATGAAGTAGTTGATCAAAACCCATATGGTCTTTACAACCTTGAAATTGAAGGAAAATATTCTAATTCCATGCGAAGTGTACAAGTTAGATTCAATAGGCCTAACACAAGTATTTCTACCTGGAATAGTAATCCAGAAACGGTAGCCCTCTTTCACAAGTTGTCAGAGTTTTTGGTTAAAGGAAATTGGGGTTACTTTTTGCTAATGATTGGCATAATATTACTCGGTCTCAGCGCGCTTAGTATAACTGGAATTATAAATTCAATCGCAAGTGGGCGGCAGTTGCAGACCGTAAACCCCAATGCTGCTCTCAGACTCGTGGCAATTACTTTGATTGGTCTGATGATTATTTACCGATACTTCATCGTTAAACCAATTGTTATGAAACACCGCCGGAAGGCACAAGGTTTTCTCGCAAGAAACGCTGATGACATTTGGAAGTATGTAATCGGTGCTATTATTGGAATAATAGGTACAATCGTTACAACATATATTTTGGGGCTTTTTTCTTAATTGCATATAGCGGTAAATTCACTTGTTCTCTACGTTATAAATTAACTTTTAGTTTTCCCTTTTGTAGATCCATTTTCTTTTGAAATGAGTAACGCTACCGCCACCACATCCTGCAAAACAATTCCAATAATTACCATCTCTGTTTACACTAAAGCTCATGTGTTCATCTTCATGAAATGGACAATGCCCTATCCCGCCGGCTTTGGTCGGTTTTAACTCCACAAATTGACTGACGTATTCCAAAACATCTCTGGAATCTTTTTGTTCACTTTGGTTTTGACGCACTTCAAGTGGAGCCAATCTCATATGAAACCATATATCCCCTAGAGCAACTTCCTCCGCTTGCCCAAGCATACGAATTTGTTTTTGAACCGTTGGTGCAATGGGTTTGGCATCTTCATCAATAAACGGATACCTTTTGCCCGACTTTCTATGTATGCCAAATGGAAGCCTGATCAGAGACCCAACATCACCTGTTACAGATTTTGGGTAAATTTCAGATTCCAATCCAAACCGAACTTTTAGCCCTTCCCCAAATCGTTTAGCAGCATGGCCGCTTATTGGCCATTCAAAGAAAAACCATAAATGCCCACCGCGCCTAGATCCTTCCATGTAGGATGGAATATTTTCTTGTCTTAGTTGGTCTTTTGCATTAAACAATTTGTGCCACTGAACGTCATCATCAGCATCAAGCACGGTATAACGGGCATGCCCTTTTTCGTTTAAGACGTATGCGCCAATAGTTCTTGCTCCCTTGATATGATCATTCAAGTGGCTTTGCTTTAATGGGCGTCTGATACATAGATATCCCCCATCAGCCTGTTGTTCAGCCCGAACATCAAATCTTTGAATGAAGCGTTTGCCTAATATGTTTTCTGATTTCATATTTAATTTTATCTATAAACTGCAAATACACGGCCGGGCCTAGAGGAAGGCCACAGCCGTGCTCTGACTATTCGCCAGTAGGATCCTGCGGAGCGTCGGCGACCTTCCGCTCGACTTTCACCGCAAAAGGCTGTATACAGATATAGGAACCGCAGTTCTGATTGCAGAAATACCACTCCCAGCCATTGCCGGTATCCTTATCTGATCGCCGATACAGTTGTGCCCTACACATTGGGCACGGACGGTATGGATTCTTGAACATCAGCTATCACCTCCAATCTAAGCCCAGCCAGTTCAACGGGTTAAACCCGGCTGAACCAATTTTGGATAAGGACAATAATTTGCCCCTTGACCACTCCCGAACAATAGGCAAAAATGAAATTGCACACCGAACATGGCCTGTATGGTGTTGCAATCAACGTTGTTCGACTTGTATCTGTCTGGTCGCTCGAATAGAGAGAAGAAGTGATAGACAGATCAAGTAATTTCTAGTCAAACATTTTGCGGCCAGACTAGAAAGAAGGCCTGGCCGCTGTCTCAAGCCTTTCGTCCCACGTATAGGGGTTTGTCCATACCCTTTGCTTCTGGTGCAATCCACAATTCCCGACCACACTTTTGACATACATACTTCCTAACTACATGTAGGGGCAGGTTGTATTCAGTCATACAGTGCCTGATTTTGTCGGGCACATCTTTACTTGGTGGTACTTTTACCATTACATTGCCGTCTGCAATGCACGTAGCAAACCATCCACCAATTGGACGTGCCTTGATGACAAAACGGTCAAGGATAAAGATCAGAACTCCAAGTACGAGAGCCAATATAGCTATCCACATTAGCCTCACCTCCCTTCTAGTTGGCCAACTTAACGGATCAAAGTCCAGTTAAGCCAAATATGTGCGGCCAGAACCCAAAGAAGCGGGATTAGACCGCACGTGCATCAGACCTTTTTAACGACCTGACTGAATGGCTTTTCCTCAAAGTAGAGGTCTCGTTCTATACCTAAACCAAAACGGCCTTTGTATGATTCGAGCTCCTTTAGCGAGAAACTACCCCACTCATCATTCCAGTCGCCAAAGATTGATACGTAACCGAAGAAAATCTTATGCACCGGATCATATTCAGAGGCATACCATGTTCCCGCACCAGTGGGATTGAAGAACTTGGTAATGACCAATGGATCCTTCTTGTCAGCTTGCGAGCCGACTTGAGCAAAGCGCTTCTCCAGTTGTTTGGTCAACAACTTCACGTTGTATCACCCCCTTTCTTTGGGCTCTTGGCCTGCTAAAACGGATCAAGTCCGTAGTAGCTAAACTTGGGGTGGTCCTGATAAATTTGTTAAGGTTCTGCTATTTACGACTTTCAATGCCTCTGATACTTCCAAGGCATTTTTTTTCAAAAGCTGTCTTTTAATCAGCTTAAAATCATGCAGCAAGGGAACATTTGGTTTATCGGTTGTTCTTTCGATAAACTGCACATACTTTTCTTCAGTTCCTTCATCAATCCATCGCTTGAGTACAAGCGACCGTGCAGAAAAGTGTTGAATCCAATTAGCTGCTACCAAATATTGTGCCCTGTCAGGGTCAGCGATTAGGTGTTTCATTCCCATTGGCTTTTTGCTTGCCGACGGGTCATAACTAAAAAGCTGCTGAGCCACCTCGTAACTTTCTTTATGACTGTCTAGTCCAAAACAGGCCGTGTTCCCCAAACTCCAAATCTTGTCTCGCAGACTATCTTCAAGCTGAGAAAGCATTTGGATAATAATCATAATTTGGAGCTTTCGAGACCGATAGCGAGGGGATACTTTGCCTATTTCCTCAGCCATCCCCTTGATCTCAAGAAGCATTGGAACCTCGTCAATCACTATCAGAATTGGCGGTTCAGTTTCATCGTGGGGTGTCCGCTTATTTACAGCCGCAATAATCTGAGAGTAGACATCGGTAAAAAGGATTCCCGTTGCTTCGGGTTGAGTAATAAGTTCTTCACCGCTTACAAGTACAATTTGCCCTTTCTCAATGGCCTCTTTCGGCGTCCAGCTTGGCGTATGGTAACCGACCCTTGCACGAATAGGCTTTGGGTCCAGCTTTCCCAGAATGGAGCGAAAGGTGTAGGTTCGCTTGTCCATTTCTGTTTCAGTCAGAGGTAGATAATGACGATAAAAATACTCCTGCGCCCCTTTTTCTTTGTGGCCAAACTTTTTGCATATTCTTGAAAGTTTTTCTGTGTTTAAGAGCAAATCTCTCGCTTCTGTGATCTGCCAGCTATGGCCGTTTTGGTCTTCTACACTGATAAGTAACCGATACAAATAGGCTGCAATATCACCGATAGCAATACCGCCCATTGTTGGATTTCTTAAAACTAGATCGTCATTCAGCTTCAGGGAATTTGCCGTCACCCGCTGAACTTGCTCCTCAGGATACAAACCATAATTTGGGGAGAAAAATGGAAGCGCGGTCACGTACTCAGGATCACCCATTCTGTCATAGATAAGCCTGTCCTCTATCCTTTCCCGAAGATGGGGAGGAAGTTGGTAGGTCAGCTTTATAAACTCATCACAAAACGAGCCTGAAGCATCAAGAACAAAAATCGGATATTCTGGATTTGCTAAAGCCCTACTCATGGTGACCATAGCCCCCCAGACGGTCTTGCCAGACCCAGGACGGCCAAGAACCAACGTTCCACGAGTTAAGCTTTCAAGATGAAGAAAGTCATCGTTTCCTTCTGCCAAATTGGGAATCGATGGATATTTTTGTCTGCCAAAAAGTAATGATTTAATGTTAATCATGGTCACTCAGTGGATAGGTTTTTCTATCCCCTCCCCAGATATAAATTGGACTGCTTAACTGCTTTCCTATTGGAGTCTCCATAAAAGTTTTGTGGTCCACGTAGAAGATGTTTTCTCCACCGTTTTGATTGGCAAAGTGCTCAACTTGAAACTCGGAGGCTTGCAGTAAAAACAATACAATCGGTTGAGTTTTGAAGACCTTTTCAATTCTGTGAAGGTCATTTTTGTAGCGAGCGACTTTTTTCTTCATAAGGTCTTTTCGCCTGAAGTTATCGGCTGTTGAATATTCAAAAAGGATGATTCCTTTTGGATACTTAATCGCCCACTCAGGAACGGCTTTGAACTTCAATCCTCTGAAGAATTTTTCCGGTATAAACTCACCTTCTCGTGATAACTTGAATCGAATAATTGCTTTTGTACTCTCAAGCCCATGTGGGATGTAGGCGTTACTTTGCTTTTTACTGGTCGTATAGACTTTCATCCCCTTGAACCATTTCGAGTTGATGACATTTAATTCTTCAAGTTCCGGAAGGATTGTTTCCGTTAACTTGCTTCTTGATTGCCACTGCCCGGTAAACCATGCAGTGAAATCAATTTGTCGCCCCCACAAGAACAATTCGGCAACATCGAGATACTGCCTCTGGTGTAATGTCAATCTTTTTTGGGGCATTTTCTAGAGAGAAATGTGGGGAGGAACCGGCAGAGTTCCACCGGTTCCCCACCACCTAGGTGATTAACCACCAAACTACAATCACGACTACATGGGCCAGAAGAATCAGTCCGATGATGTTCATACAACCCGCCGAAGCGTAGATCAGGTAATAGAGGCGGTCTTGCCACACTTGGGGAAACCCTGCGACTATCGCCGCTCTTTTCCAATCATCTGCAACAGTTCGGACTGTCTCTAAAGCGCCTTTGGCATAGGTGATAAAAGAAAGCGTGATTAGCTCAAATGCCATCACCATTGCTTTCCACAACCACGGAAGCGCCATGCGTATAAATACAAGTGCTCGTGTCAAAAATCCAGCCATGACGCCACCTGTAACCAAGTATGGGGTTCACCGTTTGGACCATCTGACAAGACAAGAATCAATGCCGGGTCCAAAAGGACTACCCCTAAACCCAATGCAGCTAACGCTGTAGTGGACGGAGCGGCAACCACCGGAGTCGCCGCAACAGCTACGGGGGGAGCGACGAGAGACGATACAAAAACTGTAGCTAGAGCCGTCACCGCCAATACACCCGCACCGATTGCCACTAGCCTGTTTTTGGAAAGCACTTGTGCGTTCTCAGATGATTCCCCGTTTGGGTCAACAACCTTGATTTCGTGGCCGATGATTTCCCTTGCAACCGGAATCCCTGCATTATAGACAGGCATCTTCATCCGGTCGGCAATTTTTGGGATTTCACCTTTCTCAATCTCACGGGGATGGTAATACCAGCCCAGCTTCACAACTTGTTCGCTGATATCGCCCGTGTGCCGTAAAATAAAGTACGTGTACCCGTTCGCCTCACCGACTTCTAAGGCGAGTTGAGCCATCTGCGAATTTGTCGCAGTTTTAGGCTCGACAACAACAATCTGGTCGTTCATTTGCATACTCCTTTGTTAAGGTTCTTTGATACGGCAAATCCGTATCTGGAAACCATTATCAGGGTAGTATGAGGTAAATGAATTTACTTTTTTCTATAAATGGGAGGATTTATGGACGAAAAAAGTATTAAACAGGCCCTAAACAGTCTTAAACAGACCTCTCCAGCCACAAAGCAGAACGTCCACGACATTCAAATTGAAATTCTTTACTGGTATTGCAAACTAGATAAAGGAAAATACAAAACCGAAAAGGAATTTTATGGTTCCATCGGAAGACACGTTGGTTACGGTTGGCAGTCGGTAAGCAATGCCCTGGACAATATGATAGGCGTGTTTCGTGTTTCCGGTATCGAAATACCAAATCGTATGGCCTTCCCGTCTCAGGTGTGTAAAGTTCTAAATGAGATGGTCCCCATTGTCGATAACCGTCCCCAATTCACACCGTGGCCTCCTGTGGCAACTGGTACAACAACTTCAAGGACTACTACTTCGACTGGAGCCTCAGGAACTGATGGAAGAGAATGGCTTCGACAAGCCACTGTAGTTCCCAATCCTCCACCACAAACAAGACGCAGATGGTGGATACCAGTAGCTGGTTTGGCTGTATTAGCGATAATTTTTTGGAGTTGGTGGACAGACAATCCAGACTTTATCTGGCCGGATCGAGAGGTAGAACTTGCGGAGGCAGAACTTCAAGCTGGCGAGGTCCTTGTCACCAGAATTGTAGAAAATACCCCACGACCGGAGCTAATTGACCAAATCGTAAATGCTACAGTCGAGGCTATGCCTACTCTTGTGCCTGAAATCGTTGAGATTACTGTGCCTTTTGAGGTAACAAGCATCGTTGAAGTAGTTGAAGAAGTACCAATTGAACAAACGGTCATGGTAACAGCATTATCAACCATTGAAGTTCCTATAGAGCAAACAGTAATTGTCGAAATATT
The DNA here is from genome assembly GCA_028277515.1 of Anaerolineae bacterium. The sequence continues at coordinate 18,626 of JANQGC010000207.1, read as the reverse complement.
GGTTGACCGTGATGGGAACATCATTGAAACTTCTACGCCTATTCCAGAAGATCAGACCAGATTTGAAGAAGATTTTGAAGATGCTAACTTATCAGCTCCATTTAAATTAATTGATGGTGATCCTATTTACGTGAATGGTTTGATGTCCAGTAACAATGGCCCTGTCACGATTACAATCGGTGAGGATACATGGCGCAACTACGAAGTAGCAGTTTCAATGAGAGATGTTTTTGGAGGAGGTGGAAGAAATATTATTGGTGTTCGTGCTCAAGACTCAAACAATATGGTTGCCGTAACTTGGCATTGTTGCGGAGGATGGTTTTGGTATATGGAAAATGGAACGCTAAATGATATACCCCAAGCTGGTTGGGGTGGTGGTGGTTCTGTTAAGGTAACTGTTAATGAAGATTCAATGTTTCTATCAGGGAATACTATACCAATAAATGACTACACAAGTGGGCCAATTTACTTCACTTTAGGCAACGGTGTATTGGATGAAATCACAGTTGTCCGCCATGACTAGAATCTCCTCAGAGATTATGAGACGACCTCTTAAACTCTCGTTTGTTTTTGGGAATTGGCTTTTATAACCTCATTAGTCGAAAAATACCTCTTGAAAACATTAGCATGTACTTGATAGTATGAGCTAGTCGATAACAATCAAAATACTCCAACCAAAAAGGACTTTTGATTTGTTAAACTAGCATGACAATAGCAATCGCCTCTCAAAAAGGTGGTACGGGCAAAAGTACCACTGCAATTACGCTTGCCGCAGGTTTGGGTCGAAGCGGGAAGAAAGTTCTCCTTATTGATCTTGACAGTCAGGCAAATGCTTCAAAAACCTTACTCTCCCAATATCAAAGCATCCCTAAAGAAGAAACTTTGTTTATTACCATAATAGAGCGAAAACCGCTTGCTGTTCATAAAACTGGAATTCCAAACGTGAGCATTGTCCCCTCCCATATTCTACTATCCAATACAGATATTGAACTCACCACAGCTAAAGACCATCGCGAAGCTCGCTTGAAGCGTAGGTTGGATGACATCAAGGATGATTATGACTACATCATTATTGATTGTCCCCCAGCACTTTCGTGGCTAACACTTAACGGCATGACGGCTGCTGATGGTGTGTTGGTTGTGGTATCCCCTGGGTATTTTGAGCTTGATTCGCTGGTCCAGCTAAACAAAAGCATGAACGAAGTACGAGAGTTTTTTAATCCGAAATTGAAGCTGCTTGGTTATCTATTTACGATGAGCGACCCAACTATAAACAGCAAAACGAGCCTAAAACTGCTTCGTCAAGCATACACGGACGATGTTTTTACCACCATCATACCCCGCAATACTGAGATTCGAGATGCACACTTTGAGAAGAAGGATGTATTTGAGTTCAGTCCAAAGTCAAAAAGTGCGGCAGCTTACAACCGTCTTATTAAAGAATTATTCGACGATGGCAAAAAGGCTTAACGAAACAGCAGTATTCAACGAGTTGCGGGAAGGTTCTGCATTTTTCCGTGATGCTAAACGGACCGCTGACACAGCAAAGAAAAGTAAAACTCTCATAGAAAAAAAGCCTAAACCCCCCAATCGCAAGAACACCAATCCGGGCGAAAAGAAGGAAAAAGTTGACGAACCTATGGTACCACGACACCATGACACCACGATACCAAGCAACCACGACACCATGACACCACGATACCATAAAGCCACAATTGAGACGATCAGAAAGGCAGTAAAACAAATCGGAAAAGAAGCTGCTACTCACCGCTACACCGTGGCTGAAAAGAAGGTAATCGCCGGAATAATTTTTACTTATAAGAATCAGGGTGTGATTACAAGTGAGAATGAAATATCACGAATTGCAATCAACTTCATTATCGAAGATTTTGAAAACAACGGAGAGGAAAGTATTTTGGCAAAAGCTATTAAAGCGCTAAATGAATGACACCACGGTATCATGATACCACGAAACCACGACACCATGAAACCATCCACGGTGCATTTTACCCCTTGAATTCGGGCAATTCTTCACATTAAATGAAATCGTCCATTGACATCAGTCACCTGGACGGGAGTCCCACTGTAGCGGGTAAAAATAGCTACAGTCGACCATCCATACAGTGACAAACCATACGGGCTTAACGGTTGTTCGGTGTAACTGCCGGACTAAGGGGGGCGAAATCCTCTCGAAGACACCTCATGCGGAACCTAAGCGCTTTGCATTTTTTGAAAAAATCGGTGCGAAGCACCGCATAGGAGAAGATCTGGAGGGAAGGAGCTGGCGGAGGGAGATATGAATAGTCTACACCCAAAGGGCGCAGCCCTTTATAGGGGATAAAGGCTAGTGGAAAAAATTTGCATACGTGTACAAATTGTCATCGAGTAAAACACGTGCTCAGCTATTAGTACGTGTAATTGGCCGTGGCTTGAACCACGTATAGTTTCACAAACCCTTCCCATCGAGGGTCGGGTTTGTGCTGGAAAGACTGTCTCTCCTCAGAGAGCCTCACTTCGTCTGCTTTATCCCTATGGCGCGGGATAAAGGCAATCTCAGTTTCAGCCCCCATCGTCGAGCCAGACGCGCCGGGAACGTTCAACATGATTCGTTTCACGAACATCTTGACGATCCCGACTTGCCTTCGCTGCGCTTTGAGCTAATTAGGCTGACGCCAAATTTACCTCAAAGTACCCTTGCTTCTTCACCAGTCTACGACAGTGTTCATACGCAGCGGCGCTACGTCTGCCCCCGACAGGGTCGGGGACAAACTTCCGCGAAGGCAAGTCGGCCTCTAACGAGTCCGACGCGCTAGCGGGCCTGACATTTTCCAGACCTTTTGTCAGGCCCTTTTGGAAGCGGTAAGGGCTTCGCCCTTTCTTTTTGAAGAAGTCCGCTCGCGGTAGTGAATATGTAGTTAGCACCATCTTTTATATTTGAGAAGGCTTAGAGCAGTTCTGAACAGTCGAGAGCGTGTGTTTTACTGGATAGGAGACTACAAATGGATTGAATTGGCCTGGCTGTCACCGATAATCAGCAAGAAAGGTTGTCAATCTTTCAGTAAATAAACTACTTACATCTACTTGATCAATAACAGCGCGTGAGTAGATTGCTAGATCAGCGAACAAACCAATTATTAACATTTCATACTCTGGAACGAACAATCTGGCAGGCGGGCTATTGTTGAATACCTTCATCATGGATTCATTATTATAATCAACATCGTAAGGGAAATTGATAAAAAGAGGGGGGTAAGGGCCTGGGGTAAACACCAATTGAATACCATGAAAATAATGGTTACTGTCAGATTTTTTACACTCACCATTTGTCACAATTAGCCCTACAAATTCGTTTTCTTTTTTCCTTGTGTCAAAATAAACATTTGCTTTAGGCAATATTTCCTCAATTCGCTCATTGAAAACTCTTGTGTGTCTCAGTACTTTAGTTGTGTTTCTTGCCAATAAAAACGGTCCAATATCAGAATAATAACCTTTGCACAGAAAATACTGACCCCAAACCTGAAAGCATCCCCAACTCTCCAAAAGATCAGCAAACATTGGAAGCATCTCATAAATACATGGTCCATAATCAGGGAGGACGGCTTCCTTTTGACTTGTACTTAATGTGTCAAATAGCGGGTACATGATAGAAAAAATCTTGGAAAGATGAAGAGATGTCGCTTCAAATTGGGAAGCAGGTACATGTTTACTCAAGGCTTGAATGAGAGCCTTCTCAGCAACTGTAACAGGTTGCCTGGAGGCTATACGAGATAATTCTTCTTTTGTATCGAGTAGTGCGGCAGCCACTCTGGGGGATAGAAACTTAGCAAATTTTATAACATAATCAATAATTACCAAGGCATTTGCGACCGTTCCAATGGCAGTAGGAAGAATCATAAAAGTCTCCGTTCTCGACTATTTATAGGTTTAATACTCTAAAAACCGAGTGTATTTTGTCACCTATCACCAATCCCAACTATAGCTTAGTTAAAAGATTAGAAATGACAAATATAGAAGTCTAAATCTTAAGCCGAAACTAGGAGAATCATACAAACCGGTGCTTCCAAGAAATGATGATCTATGCTATTAGTAAATCATGGCTGATACCAAAACGACAAAAATGCTTCAAGCAATTATCAGTGGCCAGTCTGCCATCAAAGAGGAGTTGAAGGGGGAGATTCAAAAAAACAGAGTGGCAATCGAAAAAAACAAAGAAGCAATTAAACAACTCGACGAGAAGCTGACTAAGAGAATCGACACACTCGGTTTACAACTTGCACAACTTTCCGACGACGTGCCTACAGTTGGGGAGGTCGATGAGTTAGAGGAAAGAGTGACAAAATTGGAACAGCAAGTTATTAGTAAATAATTTTTTTCTAGTGCCCATTACTTCTTAAGCCCCTTCTTTTTGCTCTCACCCGATAACTGCTTTGCCGCTCCTGTTGTTTAAGTAACACAATCACAAACTCAGCCGCCGGCTTATACTCCCTTACCATGCGCATGACATCAGTATCATCTTTATCAAGCTGTTCTTTTGGAAAGTATGAAAAAGGATGTCCAGCATCCGGCCGGGGCTGAAAAGTCGTATCCACCACAAAAGCACCACGGCCGTGCTCCCTGAAAAGCTCTCTCCCTAAAGGCCAGAAAACGTGCAGATTCTCATGAATCCAGGCTTTATCATCCTCCCGATCCCTGCGTGCCCAATCTGGCAGATTTGGTCTTTCGACACCCACATATTGATTTTACCACTTGTCAATCTGCTACAATTGCATAAATGAAAGAGTGGGACCTGACAGGTAAATCAGACAATAGCGAAGACGAACCACAATCCCAAGAACGACCTTTCCCCAAAACCCTATTTGATATGGGCCAAATAGTAATCACGCCCGGAGCTATTGCAGGATTATCTCTTGTCGAACGTCATCCAGTACAACTCCTTGCAAGGCACGTAACAGGGGATTGGGGAAGTTTGGACAAACACGACGTTAAAGAAAATGAATTATCCCTCAGAAAAGGATACAGACTGTTTTCTGCCTACAACATAGAAGACCAGAGATTCTACGTCATTACAGAGCATGATAGATCGGCAACTACAGTCCTTCTTCCAGAGGAATACTGATTTTTATTATTCACACATTGAGCTAGGGCACACGCCTCATAAATTCTTCCTTTGCCTTATCAAAATCCCTTAAGTGAGCGGGTATGTTTGCCCAATAAGTAAGCGCCCGCATAATGTATTCATCCAATTGCTGCCATTGATTTTCAGTGTGTTCCACACTCATTGTGTGTCGGTGATTAAGCCAGTCTCCATAAAATGCCAGATACAATTCTTCCTGCGAAGCAAGTTGGGTCAAAACATCCAACTGTTGTTTGTCATCGACGTTCAGGAAAGATTCAAACCTAAAAGGATCGGCTGGGCGGTCAAAGATCGTTAAATTAAGTCGAATCAGGGGGGCGGTAGGCATTTCTATTAACTGCCACTGTGGGCGAATTGGTTTACCGGAAAAACCGTCAATATCCATATCAGGAGCATGGCAAACATGCACAATCCCAATATCAGACTCAAGCGCTAAACATCCATAACCCGTTCGTTCAAAAACCTCCTTGATTTGCGGCGGCAGCTCGTTTGGAATAATAAATTCACTGGCCCAGGCTTTGATTTCGTCGTCCCATTTCAAACCAAAAACAGGTGCAGGTGGATTTTCTAGCATAGGCTGTAAAACCCTTTGTAATTCATTGGAAAATGGGGCGTCGGAGCGGCTTTTGAGGTGTTTGACGCTATCTGGTTGAATATGCATTTGACATCCCATTCCTCTTTCACCAGCAGCAGTCATGGGATATAACTCAAAAGAACCAAAAGTTTCAGATACAGACTGGAGCCACACAGGATTAGCAGGATGAGGTCTATCAACCATGAGAAGCCCTACAAGTGAATCTTTTCTATTGGTTTCTCTTGTAATCCCGTACCCTGAGAAAAGCTGCTTGTCTGGATGGGTCAGATACAGCAAAGAACCACGCTCTAAACTCTCTTTTTTCGGCGTGCGCTCTGGCATCTTTTCCTATTTTACATCTTCTGACAAGCAGGGCATTGAGTTGAAGATCTAATACCTATTGTGCTACCATGAACCGCAACAATGCCCAAACTCCGCAAGCCCTTTACGAGAATAAAAAGTCCAAAGAATATAGTTCCCACAAAATCAACAACCAAACTTTTAATTGGCATCCACTATCACGAGGGCATACTTTCCCAAAATCAGATAATAAAGGGATTCTTTCCGGGGAAAACCATATCATGGCCAGAAGCAAGACTACAGCAATATTTTGATCATTACTTGGTAAATAAATTCAATGCCGAATGGGTACATGGGGAGCACTTGGGAGAGACGGTCTATACACTTGGGACACGTGGTGCACGTCTTGTAGCCAGAAAATTAGACATAGATTTTACATCCCTTTCTTGGCGGAGAAAACCGCGTTGGCACACGCTTAAACACGATCTGCGACTGAATGACTTCCGATTAACGGTTACAAAAGAGGCAAGAGCATTAGAGGGATTTGAACTTATTCAATGGATGAGCGAAACTGAGCTTCATCAAATACATATAATTCCAGGTAGACCAGATGGATTTTTGTTGCTTAAAAGAAATAGCCCTGAAGTAACCGGTAGGGTAGAGGAGTTAGCAATTCTCCCCGAAGTAGATAATGCTACACACCCATTAGACCGATTTGTCCAAAAGAAGGTAAAACCAGCATTGAAATTTATCGGGTCAGAGAAATACAAGGATATTTTTGGCGTTAAAAGCGGAGCAATTTTCGTCGTCACAACAGGTATAAGAAGACTTACCCATCTTAAAAAGGAAGTAGAAAAAGCCGGAGGGTCGGGACGTTTTTATTTCACCACCTATGATCAAATAAAAACAGGTGTGCTTACAAATCCCATCTGGCAAATGGCCGGGTCAAATGAGAAATTATCAATCGCTACGATGCCACTTAAACCACGACTACGAGCTAAGTACACGACCCAAGCTAGGCTCTTTGCTCCGCTGGGTGCTTGAGTAGATAGTCTGGCTTGTATACACCTTTTGACCGTAATTGGAAAGCAAATCGCTCTTTATATCTTCAAGCTCAGTTTGGGTGATTTCTGGCGACGGAACATCTAAAGTTTTTAGGGAAACTACTTCATCCGAATCAGGGGGAAGAACAAATATTTCTCTTTTGGACTGTTTTCTAATTGATTGAATAAATAATTCTTTTTGCTCCATAAGAGATTGAAAATATTTACTCCCAGACTCACTTTCGTGCTTGGTTTTAAGCGGGTCAAGAACAAAAAGCTCATCGGCAATCACGCGGCCGGTTTGGGAGCCGGAACCAAATACTACCTTTATTTGGGCCTGATCAAGCGCCCCTTCGAGTCTTGAACTACCCAATTGATGCCAGCCCTGATGGGATAGCCCTAGAAGCAAGCCAAATTTTCTGGCTTCAGAAAGCATTTCAGCTACAGCAAGTGCAGACCCTTCATTGGCGATAAATCTTTGAAACTCATCAAGGACACAAAACCACTTATTGCGCTCCTTCTCTGGTATGTCGGCACGGCTAAGAGCTGCTTGTTCAAGATTGACTACCAAAAGACTCCCTAATAGATTTCTCGTTTCGTGATCGGTCTTTCCCAGATTGACAATTAGTATCTTGTCATCGTCCATAATGGAGCGTAGGTTTAGACCGTTGTGATTGGCCCCAAGCATTCGTCTGAGTGAAGGATTAAGTGTCAAGGCCGTTACTTTATTCAAAAGGCTCTCTACTCTTAAAGCCTGTTCATGTTTCCATTGGCCAAAACGGAATTCAAAAAACATTTTGACATCATGATTTTGTGATTTTTCCAAAAGTGAATCACGATAACCCTTATCCATAAAAAGTGTTGGAAGTTCAACCAGTGAAAGCCCTTGTTCGATTAATAAAAGCAGCGCGTGTAATGCAGTGTTTTTGAACTGTGGAGCTACCTTCAGTTCTTCACTCCATGTTCTTTGAAACGCCTCGATTACATTTGTCGCTAAGGTGTAGTTATCGGTATTGTCTGCCAAAACGTTCATAGGAATGAAGTAGTCATTCCTGCCAGGTTCGACATACACAAGCCTTTTGATGTTTTCAGGCTTATCAATCCAGCTCTTTTTACCATCTATCGGTTGTCTCGTAAGAAGGCTGAGAAGGTTATCGGCCAAATCGCCATGAGGGTCGATAAGACCGCAGCCATATCCATGATTAACCAGTTGCCAAAGAAATCCTTCCAAGAATTTGCTCTTTCCCTTTCCGGAGCGGCCGACAATATACATATGAGTTGAGAGGCTTTCTACGTCAACGCTGAAACGTTTTAGTCCCCATGATTGTCCCCAAGAAAAAGGCCATGAAGTGCCAAAATAGATCTTTTTTCTAAAATTCAATTTGGGCAGCAAGGAGAACACAACCGCCAAATTACAACATAAGAAACCAGTGTGTCCAGACCCAAAATGAGATGGTTTGATATAGTTATTTGCTATATACCCTTATCTAAAATTCTACAAAGTGAGGTCATTACCGTTTCCCTACAATTAGACTTGACCTTGGCAGACACCATTTCAATTCATTGATTAACATTAGTCTTTTTTTATTATAATCGAACTCTTATTTACTGAATAAAATTCTTTAGAGTTATTGGCCCGATGCTTTTTCTACTCCAACCTTTATCTCTTCTATTGTTGCGAACTTTTGAATAATTAGGTATTCTTTTTATCTGTTCAGGTTTGTTATTCACTTCACAGACGGGGTATTTCCTTGGCCAAAATCATAACACTGATTAGAGAATATCTAATTTCTTTGGGCGATCCCCGAGAGCCAGCGAAGATGTTTCTTGGAGAGGTTTGGGACCAAATATTGCCCCCTGATGACCAACATGACCTGTTAGTGGATGCAATATTTGAGGCCTTGCAAATTGAATCTGGAAGCCATGAAATTGTTTGGACGAAACGAGAGCTTAGAAATCTTGTTACCGTTGATGTCAATGAAATAGATCTAAAAAATCTTGACAATAATCATTTGTCTGAGCAATTGGAAAATGCCTTTACTGATGTCGCTTTTGTTCCAGAACATACCCTAAATAAGTTTGACTTTGAACAGATAACCAATAATGTGATAAAAATTGCATTTGCAAAATTTGAACAGAAACTTCGTGCACCGGAAAATCAAAATCTGCGAATTTATTTAATTGAAAAGTATGCCCGAAATTCGGGTATGAAAGTAAATCAAATTGAAAAGGATTTTGAAATCTCACTCGCAAAAACGGCTAAGGAACTGCATTCATTTGAAATCAAACTTGATGAAGCTGTAATCCGAACCAACCAAATCGAGGGAAACATGAGCAATTTAATGGATTCTATTGAAAGAATTGATAATACCTTGGAGTTAATTAGGCAAACAATGATTATACTCCAATATCCTGCTAGTAATGAAAATTCCTTTGTTGGAGAGGTAAATATCTCAGATAGCAATCGAAGAACAAAATTGATTCAGTTACAGCATTATGAATTTAGCCTTCAAGCTTATAAAATCTCATGGTCAACATATGCAGCTCAACAAAACATACCCGTTCAGGACTTTCGAGAAGTAATGTACATCACTTCAAAAGTAGAAGAAATTAGAAGAGACATTGGAATTACATAGGAATATTTGAAAAGGGGTTTCATTTTGCCAAAAAATTCTCCCTATAAGGCTGAAATTCTTAGTCAAATAACAAATTACGAACGAGATATTGCGTATCTTATTAGACAAAAGGATCTATACAATAAACAAGCTCGGGTACCAACTCAATTAGAATTGGAAATAGCGACACTAAAAAAACGTATCAATCAATTGCAATCAATGCTTAGAAATGCTTGAATATTCCACTTGCGCACATCTTGCCAGCAAGATGATGTTTGCTTTACATCCAAACATATTACTAACAATGAATTCCGATAATATAAAAAATATCGACCTGTTTTGAGTATTTCAGAGCAGGTCAAATTTGGATCATGAAAATGGCTTCAGAAGAAAATATTACGAATTGTGAAGAACGTTTGGATAGTAAGAAGAAGCAAATCTTTGATCTTCAATCCCAAATTGACACAATTGATGAGCATTTTGCACAAATAAAATCTGGCACTGAGGAATTCCTAGCTGCTACAAGAGAAAAGAATAATTTGACTAGGAGATTGAATAGGACAAAAAAAGAATTTGTCGATCTTCAAGCAGAATGTGCGGAACAATTGCATAAGGAAAATCACCCTCCACATTCATCTATTCCTAATACGCTCAAGAACTTATCAGGAGATGTTAAACCTTTTGATTTTGTAGAAAACAGCTTTCCGTTTTCAAATAGAGTAAAGGAGTTACAGGAATTAAGAGACACGGCTATTCGATTTAGGCAAGTCGTTGCACCTGCAGGATATGGTAAAACTCACCTTGTATACCAATTGGCTGAGGAGCTTAAAAAGGAATGGGTGAAATGTTGGATTAGTTTTAAAACTCATAATGTTGCTAGAGAATCCCCAATAATAACACTTAATGTTCTTCTAAATTCGTTAGAGGTTTACCAGGATGTTGACGATCTCGAAAAAGGCATTGATTCTTTTGTTGATGAAATTGCAAAAAAGGCTAATGGTAATGCAAGGGTTATTTTGTTTTTTGATGCCATCGACCGTGCAGATGAACATGTCCGCATTTGGATTGAAGATGAATTAATATCTAATCTTGATCAAAGAAAAACTGTAATAAAAGAACTCCGTGCAATTTTTACTAGTCGATTCCACTATGGAAGGGATAATAGATCTAAAACAATTGGCGCAAGTTACGATGAGTTGTCACTGAACCCATTTAGGCATAATCATATTTTAGATGTTGTCAAAAATAAATATGAAAGTCCGATAATAACTTTTGATCAACAAACAGAAATCGCATGGCAAATTCTGGAACTAAGTCTTGGACATCCCAAATGCTTATTTAAAATATTAGATTCCATCGGAACACATCCAAGACTAAATCCTCAGGGCCAGCTTGTTAACGCCAAAAGTTTATTTGAAAATATTGTGCTTCCCATCATTAATGAAGAAATTATTAATGATGCAATTGATGAAGCAAAGATTGACATTGAGACTTTGAAGACAGCTTTCATATTAAGGGGGACCACCGTTTCCTTTATTAAAACCTTTTCCGAGAAGGGCTGTTTTGAAAACATTGACCTTTCTCAACCTCAATTTCTTGAAATGTTTTTTGACGATCAACTGTTAAAGTCTAAATTAGTTTCAAATCCAGAAACTGGTAAATACGGGTATAGAGTTGATCCAGTGGTTCGGCATATTTTCTCATTAGAATCAATATTTTCGGATAAGGAAAATCACAAAAGACAGCATGAAATTGCTTTATCAATTTTTCAAAATAGAATTAAAAAAAGCAGTGGGATGATGCAAATATCATTTATTGTTGAAGCCCTCTATCATTACTGCAATCTGATCCTATTGCCTGAACCAATCTATTCTGCTAATGAGGAATCAATTTTTAATAAGTTTCAAAGTTGGCAGCAATATTTTAATTGTGCAGAATTACGTCCAAAAGATTTCCCAAATAGAGTCGTTGATACGATACTAAAAGATCTTGATTTGCCTTTACTGTTGAGAATGTCCATTGGCAACAACAAATTTGATGACTTCATCGATTCTTTAAGAAATTCGATTGAATGCTTTTATGATTTCCATGAATAAATGATTTGGATACAAAAAACTCCAATACGAGAAAGCAGTTTATTTGTTTGCTAAAGTCTTTTCAAGGATTTAGTTTTGTGCAATTTTACTAATAGATTGTATAAACCAAACACAGCATTTGACATAATAGTAGAAATTCTTCAATCGATAGATCTTTCTATTTCAAGGACCTGAAATGTTCAACAGTAGCGTAGAGGAGTTAAAAAATGGGATACTCAACAGGTTTTTTTGGCAGGGAAGAAGAGTTAGCTTTTATAGAAGACCTCCTAAAATTAGAATCAATCCCTCCTCTAATTTTGATTTCCGGTCCAGGGGGGATTGGAAAAACCTCTCTATTAAATGAATTATTAAATACCAGAATAGATAAATCACAATTTCAGGTCGCTCCGATCATTGATTTAGCAGACCCTATTCATCAGTCTGTCACCTCAATATTAAATGAGATAACATCCACATTTGGTCCTGAACCGTTCGAAAGTTATTTCCGAGAAATTTGGGAATTGAACTTAATGCCACTGAACACCTCTTTTGATGTCATCACTTATATTAGGAAAAGACTAATAAATAATTACCTGGAAAGCTACAATGAACTAGCTCAAAAAAAAGCAGTTGTTATTTTAATTGATTCCGCTGAGTATGTAAAAAGCCAAGAGTTTTGGCAAGACTTTTTAAATGTTTTGGGAAAATTTGAAAATACACTTACAGTAATTGCTGGAAGAAGACAAGGGATAGATCTTGTCAGATACGTGGCTTCACCTATTATTGATAATATAAGTAAGTTGGACTTACTACCATTTGACAAGAAGGATGCTACCTCTATTCTTGAAGAGTCGGAAAGAGGAGAACTAGATGAATCCCTTCGGAAAAAATTGCAATACTTAACCGGTGGAATGCCCCTCCTGCTTGTTTTGGCGGCTTACCGGTTGAGCAGGGGACTAAACCTTCCAGATTTATTAAGAAGAACCTATGAAGAGATTCGTGATGAATCCGAAAAAGAAATTAGAGAAAAATTTGAAGCCTCTTTAGTAGATTTTTTACTCCAGCCAAAAAATGAAGTTGATAAACTGATTAGATGGATGGCACATTTTGATAAACGTTTTGATGCAAGAATTGTTAACCACTTAACAGGATATCCTAAGGAAGAATGCACTGAGTTGATAAACCAATTGGTTACCATTCCTTACGTTAAAGACATGGGGCGGAATCTATTATTACATGAAGACATTACTAAGCTTATTAAAAAGCATGTTTGGTCTCTGATTGATCCATTTGAGGATCAGAGAGGTGATTTGAGCAAACGGATTAACAAGTACTATGATTTAGAAATCAGCATCATTGAGGATCAAATAGAAAATAAACATAGCTTAGACTATAAACCTTACCAACTACAACATGCGCTAATTGACTGGGAAATTTCTTTTGGCTACGCAGATCAGTTAAGAAGTTATAAATATGAGCGTATTGCATACTTGTTTGATTATGACGTCAAAGGTGCGATAAATGAATTCAAGCGAGTTGATGAAGAGAACCGTACCGAGCTGGAATTCCGAAGCAGCTTGCTAAATCTAGTCGATAGGTATTATGACAAACTAAATACTCAACAGAAATATGAGGTGTCGTTGAGACATGCAAGGTTAGCGAGGGATGTTGGAAATTTAGATAAAACATACGAAGAATTGGAAAAGTGGGATTCAGAGCTAACTGAATTAACTATAGAGCAGGAAATAGATCATATTAGTCTTATTGCAGATATAGAAAGGTTAAACGGCAACCTCAATGAGGCACTAATGCAACAAGAACGGGCTATAAAAATTGCAGACCGCAAGTTTCCGCAAAAGTTACCCATGCTAACCCAAACCAAGGGACTGATGATGAGGAATATGGGAAGATTGGACGAAGCTGCAATCTTATATGAAGAAGCTATAAATTTAATGCCTTATGAAACAGATATTCAAAAATCTCAACGTGCAGACACAATAAACAACTTAGCATTTGTCGAAGGATTAAGGGGCAACTGGGTCGCTGGACTAGCTTGGTGTGAACGGGCTCTTAAGGTAAAAACTCGTTTCGGCAACCCATCAGAAATTGCTGCCACCTATATTATAAGAGGGTCTTTACATTGGGCAAAAGGAGATTTTGTTGTTGCTCGTGAAGAATACGATCGTGCACTTTCGCTTGCTCAGGACAATCTAACTCGAGCCAGAGCTTATTTTAGCCATGGTATTGCAGATTGGTTTGCAAAAGACTTTCGAAAGGCTGAAAATCACTTTGAAAAGGCTATCGAAATTTTTAAGGAAATAAACCAATTTAGGGAACTACCTCAAGTGATACATGATTTAGGACACATTAAGTGGGAGTTAGGGAATACCGATGAAGCAGAGAAGCTGTTTCTAGAAGGTTATGAATTAAGCAAAACTTATTCTGACTATTTCACCTTAGCTGATACCCTTGTAGGACTAGCAGAATTATATGCTGAATTAGAAAATTGGGTAGAGGTGGGGCGATATGATGATGAAATGGAAGACCTAATAAGCAGGGGCTTTAATTTCCCACTTTTTGAAGGAAGAATGCAACGTATCTTGGGTGATATTGATTTCGCTAACGGAGATTATAGACGTGCGGGCGCAAGATATGCAAAAGGTATTGCTACTCTAGCTAAACATGGAGGATATGGAAGGTATTCAACTGGAGAAGAAATCACAAGAATAGGTGGGTTAATGGATGAAATCCCTATTGAAATGAGACAGGAATGGTGTAACCTTTTTGAACACTATGCATCACAAATGGAACCAGGTGAGGCGCGCCAAGTAATTGATTCCTTTGTTAAAATTCGTAGAATCCCTGAATAACATGAAACAACTTGCGTCGCAAGGAGGCGTATGAAATGAGTAGTTCTTTGTTACATTCAATCCTTGTTGATTACGAATATTACAGCAATGTTGGTCATGGAGACTGCAATTGTGACTGCGCATGTTCACATACTTTCCCCAGCACTCAAATGAGAGTGGAGTCCAATAATAATCGTTTCGGGAACATTTGGGAAAATTCATATCGGCTCATAGCCCCAAAAGAGTTGTTTGTTTCTCCTTTGAATGAATCTTGGTATGTAATAAGCAATCCATTATCACCAAGCGGCCGTGTATTGGTAATCAATTCAACTATATTGCAAACAATCGAACTGTTTCGCAATGCAAGATCAATCTCTAGTGCCATGAAAGAATTGAATTGGATAGGTATTGATGTGGAGGGCACACTCTCAAATATCCGATATTTATACGACCACCACATTTTGGTATTTGAAGATTGGGTACCGTTTGAAGCTGTAAACGTATCGGACACCTTAACAGCTTGGATCCATGTAACAAATGAGTGTAATCTACGGTGTGCATATTGTTATCTCCAAAAAACACCCGATTACATGACTGAGGACATCGGGAAAAAAGCCATTGAGGAACTATTTAGAGCCGCCAAAAATCACAATTTTAAATCCATCAAGTTAAAATTTTCTGGGGGAGAAGCTTCTCTAAATATAAATTTGGTTTTCTTTTTAGTTAATCATGCCCAATCACTTGCGTCTGAAGAAAATTTAAGTTTGGATGTTGTGTTATTGTCAAATGGTGTAGGCTTTTCTCGGAAATTAATTGAAAGATTAATAAACAAAAAGATTCGCCTAATGATCTCCCTTGATGGTATTGGGTATTTTAATGATACTCAAAGAAAATTTAAAAATGGGAAGGGTTCGTTTAAAACAGTTACCAGATCATTAGATAGAATGTTAGGTTTGGGACTCATACCAGAAATATCCATAACTATTACCTCTAAAAACATTGAAGGCTTACCGAATTTAATCAGATACTTATTACAAATCGACCGCAATTTTCCATTTAGTTTGAATTATTATCGGCAACATAATTTTTCCGAGCCATTTGATGAACTTAAGAATAATGAAGACAGAATGATACATTACCTTGAACTAACATATGATGTAATTGAGGAGTATCTTCCCGAACGATCATTGCTAGGCTCCCTTTCTGATAGAGCGAATTTGCTTAGCCCACACAACAAGACATGTGGTGTAGGAGATAATTACATCGTAATTGACGAACAAGGAAACATTTCTAAGTGCCAAATGACAATCGGAGACACTTTAGGCTCTATCCAAACACCGGATCTGGATATTATCGAATTAGTTCGTCATGATCAGAGCGGAATATTAAATACACCTGTTCTTGAAAAAGAAAGCTGCCGAGAGTGTTTATGGAGGAATTGGTGTACAGGTGGATGTCCTGCCTATACATATCAGGTATCAGGGCGGTATGACGTAAAATCCCCGAATTGTCGGATATATAAAACAACATTTCCCCGCATTTTAAGATTAGAGGGTCTCAGAATTCTTCGGAAAGCAGAAACGCCATTGACAGATTATACATCATGCTAATCGTTAAATTCACCATCCAGCTGCCTAATCCGACTTTTGATTATTTTTGTTTTTAACTCGAACTCTACTGGTATCCGAGTATTATACAGACTCATTTGATTTTCAAGAAATCGAATATCTCTTCTATATAATTCAATCTTCTCCTGAACAATATTTTTCCGATCTTTTTCCCCCTGAAATTCGACACCCATAAAAAGGAAGTTTATAAAAAATACATTTATTATTCTATAGTATTTAAATATTTTATACAAGCAAGCTGCCTTATTTATTCTCAAGAATTAACCTGCTTCCATGCTAATCCACAGTATCTGGGGGTAGTTAAAAATATCACATTTTCCTGAAAACGGTTCATTGGCGTTATCAGGTCAAGCATCTTCAAACACCAATTCTCCAAATACTAGACAACATAACCACACATCCCAATTGAATATTTATCATTGCCAAACCTCTTTATGCAACTGTATAATCTCTAAAATTGGAAGGTAATCACTTTTGAAGATTCAAATAAACCAAAGGAGATGTTTGCAGTCCTGCATTAGTTATTCGTGGGAAAGGCAACAGGACTTTATCAGTCCCTAGCCGCTGACCCACTCCTCAAAGGTTACAAACCCGATGCTATTCTTATTGATGAAAACGACGACATTTATTTATCAATTAAAGATGCAATCCATATCACAAAGCTCTCCCCTGAGCGCCTACGAGGGTTGGTTAGCGAAAACCGGCTTGATGCAATAAGACCTGGCGGTCATGATTTATTCCTCTCACTCAAGTCGATAAATAAGTACCTCACTGAGGGAAGAAAACCACCAGGCAGACCCAAGAAAAAGAAACCCCAATAATTCAAACGATATAGTTTGACAAAAAAATAAAAATCCGTAATATAGATACCAATCGTTGGAGATTTCTCCATGAGACTTCTTATCTTTGGGTTCCATTATTGACGGCCGTCACCACTTAAAGGAGTGTGAGATATGAACGGTGGAACTGGTACGTAAGGATTGAAAGTGGCAGCAGATAACGCGCGGTCTGCTGTCTTTCTCTTTTCACCACTCCCACTTCAAACCATACCGGTTGTGAAGTCTTGGCTTTCCAACCTTCCATGAAGCCTCCCACCGACCATCCGGGAGTTTTCTGACATTCTTTTGCTCCAATAGACCTGTTCTTCTTTCCAAGTACTTGCTTTTCCAAATCCGTTTTGGTGGTCGGCTTTTTGGAAATATTATTTGAACCGTAAACGTCTTTGTCCGGTGACTCACTTCACTCGACCACTGGCCAATTGAATCCAGAAAACCATTCTTAAACTCCCACTCAATATCAATTTCTTCCTTGTCTCCTCGTTTTCTGACACCTTGCAAAGAAATGAGAATATATGTCTTGTGTTCTTCAATGTAGCGGTCAACCTCTTTACCGGGTGAACACTTGTAGTTGATCAGTATCTCTCCATCTCCCCACGCGTGGTCCAAGTACGAAGCAACATTATTCTGTAAAAAACGCACCTTTTGTTTCTTTGAAACCCATGCCCGACGCCCCCTGTTATCAAGCAGTTCTAACGTTGTTGTATGATCCAAAACCTCATATATCCCTTCATCAGACATACCGCGCCACAGTTTTCGGACAAACTTCCATATTTCAGCAACCACATCCAACCACGGAACCTTAAACAGTGTTGGTATCAATTTAGCAAGTAGTTGTTGGGAGGTCATTTGATTTTCCATTAAATGGGGGGATTAAGAGCACTATAACAAAAACCGCCAAACTAAAACAGAGCAAGAATGTTTACAGATTCTTCAAAGACTGAGTGCGTGTGGTAATTGATTGGCTACCAGGTCTTGACATAATAATCAAAGACATGTATGTTGCTGATAACTTAACAAATTCGTTAAGTTTCAGATAACATGCGTAGGGAGCTTGCACAGGATTTAGAGAAATCACTCGGAATATCGACAGAACAAATCGTCCGAGAAGAATACGAGATGCTTATTCTTAAAGCACTTTTTGAGAGTGTGGTCGGAAAGGCATTTGTATTCAAAGGGGGAACTGTTTTGAGGTTGGCCTATGGTTCACCACGCTTTTCTGAAGACCTGGATTTTTCTGTAATAGAAGATTTCAACAAAAAAGACGTTGATACGGTACTTGAGAATGTGGCGAGTCAAAACAATACCGTGGCGCTCTCTGAAATCAAACAAAAAAAGTTTACCTATTTTGCCTTGTTTCGTGTTAAAGAGCCGTTTATGGCCCAATCTTTTTCAATCAAATTTGAGGCATCTATCCGGCCGGTGAAGTGGAAAAAGGGAGAAGATTACACACTCAAAAACCTTACTAGCATAGTAACCAATCTAAACGTCTTGGCACAGGTTGCCACACTTGAAAGTATTGAAAAAGAAAAAAAGACAATTAATCCATTACGGATCAGAGACGTTTTCGAT
>JANQGC010000193.1 GCA_028277515.1 Anaerolineae bacterium | reverse complement strand
TGTTTGGCCGCGCCATCCCGATCACGGAATACACCGGTGCATTCCAGGACAACATCGACATCGAGATCACCCCAAGGCAGTTGAGCGGGATCGCGTTCGGCGAAGCTTTTCAGTTTTTCGCCATCGACATAGATGTCACCATCCTGAACAGTCACTTCACCAGGATAACGGCCGAATGTTGAGTCATATTTGAGCATATGGGCGTTGGTTTCAACGGGCATGAGATCGTTGACGGCTTCCACATCAAGAACGCCCTGAAATTCTTCTTTGATGATGCGATAGACCTGGCGGCCGATACGGCCGAAGCCATTAATACCAATCTTTACTGTCATTGTAAACTCCTTATTGTTAGAGACGGTGCTGCCTGACATGCGCTGGTTTGCAGCACCATTTATCATTTGTGCGTGGATTTCACACGCGGAATATTCATTATTGTAATGAAACTACAACAACTCTATTATACGACGGTTTTGAAAAAGTTACAGGCGTGCAATGTCACTTGTTTTTCATGACATATGCCATACGTTGACATCGTTATTGTAGAGTTTTCATGACAACTTTGGCCAGTTTGGTGCTGTCGTGCCGCCACGGCCGTTGTTCGTCTATTAAATCCGCATGAATGAGTGGCAGATCCTCATGTTCTTCCAGGACGACGAAAACAGTCTTGCCTATCTTCTCCTGCTCTACATTGAAGTTGTCGTTAGCCAGCACGAAATCAAGCATATTTCCCGGCAGATGCCCGGATAAAGCGTTGACATGGTCGGCAACGGTGAATTGGTCCGTTTCTCCCGGTTGGGTAGCGATGTTGCAGATATAACCCTTGGGAGCCTTTGCGAATTGCAACGCCTGGGCCAAATCCGGCACCAGTAGATTGGGTAGGATGCTGGTGAACAGGCTGCCGGGACCGATGAGGATGAGGTCCGCCTGGAAAATCGCTTTTAAGGCGGGTGGATAGGCGCGCACATTTGGAGGATCGAGGGTGACCCGCTGGATGCGGCCGTTGGCGTGGGTGATGGCTGATTCTCCAGCGATACGCCGCAGCTGCGATCCATTATCTTCTGTTTTAATCAATACATCGGCGACAAGATCGACTTCGGATAATGTTGAAGGGATGACGCTGCCCCGGATGGCCAGGACACGTTGGGCAGCCAACAGAGCTTCATCGAAGCTGCCGGTGATGCCGGTCAGGGCAGCGAGGAGCAGATTGCCGAAGGCGTGTCCCTGCAAATCCTGGTTTTGGTCCTCAGCCCCGGTAAGGCCGCCGCCAAAGCGGTAATGAAGCAGTTGGGTCATCAGCTCTTCATCGCGTGAAAGAGCGGCGATGTTGCTGCGGAAGTCGCCCGGTGGAAGTAGGCCATACTCACGGCGTAAACGGCCGCTGCTGCCGCCATCATCAGCCACTGTGACGATGGCTGTGATGTTATGAGTATAACGGGTTAAGCCACGCAGCAGACTGGGCAGTCCGGTTCCGCCACCAATGGCTACCAGGCGTGGTCCCTCACGGGAGGATGATATAGATAATCGGGGTAAGGTGGCGATGGCCAAGATTTTTTCCTTATTTTTACTTTGATTCATTTTAACGCCTCCATTTTTGCACGTCAAAGAGCTAAATATGTAGCCGCGAAATCCTTTTCGCGTTCCGAAGTGCGCGATTTGGAAAAAGTC
>JANQGC010000100.1 GCA_028277515.1 Anaerolineae bacterium | reverse complement strand
GCTGATTACGCCGGTGGCGCTGGAAAAGGGCAGCCGCTTCGCTATCCGTGAGGGTGGCTTGACGGTCGGCTCCGGCGTCATTACTGAAATTCTGGATTAACAAGGATTATTGATTAAGGACGTAGGAAGTTTCTTGCGTCCTTTAAGAAAGGTTTTTCATGGCTAAACAGAAAATCCGAATTCGGTTAAAAGCATACGATCACCGTGTCCTCGACCAATCCGCCCGGCGTATTGTCGGCGCGGCCGAACGAACAGGGGCAAGTGTTGTTGGTCCAGTGCCAATGCCCACTAAGTTAGAGCGGTTCACGGTTCGTCGAAGTACATTTATCGATAAAGATTCACATGAGCATTTTGAAATTCGGACGCACAAACGATTAATTGATGTCGTGAATCCAGATTCGAAAACAATTGATACTTTGATGCGGCTGAATTTACCTGCTGGTGTTGATATTGAGATATCAATTTAAGACATTTTGATTTAAGTGTAAGGCTTGTGATCCCATAAAAGATCACACATCAATGCATACTTAGCTAATAGTATGTCAGGATGATGCAGTCTAGGCCTGGTGGCTGACAGTCCTGGGAGGTTATAGTGAAAGGATTACTAGGCGTCAAACTTGGCATGACCCAGGTTTTTGATGAGAGCGGCGTGGTGACACCCGTGACAATCGTGAAAGCCGGACCATGTTATGTGACCCAAATAAAAACAACTGAAACTGATGGATACAACGCCGTTCAGGTTGGTTTTGGTGATGTAAAAGAGAAGAGCCTGTCTGGGGGCCAAAAAGGGCATCTCGGTCTGTTAAAATCCAACAAAAAACAACCCAACCGGAAGCGGATTGACGGCATTTCGCCAGTGCGACATCTACGAGAGTTTCGCACGAAAGATGCCGAGGATTTCGAGGTGGGTCAAACCTTAACTGTTGAACAATTTGCCGAAGGTGAGCGGATTGATGTTACAGGTAAAACCAAAGGGCGAGGTTTCGCTGGTGTTGTTAAACGGCATGGTTTTGGCGGTGGGATTAAGACTCACGGCCAGTCAGACCGCTGGCGCGCCCCAGGATCCATTGGTTCAACCTCCAGTGTCGGCCGTGTATTTAAAGGGAAGCGTATGCCGGGGCGCATGGGCAACCAAAATTTGACAGCTCAAAATCTACAGGTTATCCGAATTGATGCAGAAAAGAATTTACTCGCCATCAAGGGTTCTGTGCCTGGTTTTAAGGGTGGTCTGGTGATCATTCGTGAGGCCAGCAAGGGCTAATGGAGGCGTCGATAACGATGAAAGTAAAAGTTTTTAATATGGCAGGTCAAGAAGTAAACAGTGTGGACCTCCCAGGACCGGTTTTTGAAGCAAAAGTAAATAGAGATTTAATGCATCAAGCATTGGTTCGGCAGCTAGCTAACGCCCGGCAGGGGAACCATAAAACGAAGAGCCGGTCTGAAATTAGAAAATCTACGGCCAAGATCTATCGCCAAAAAGGAACGGGCAATGCCCGGCATGGCAGTCGTCGCGCTCCAATATTTGTTGGTGGTGGCGTTGCGCATGGACCTCTTCCTCGAAACTACACTAAAAATATGCCGCGTCGTATGCGTCGAGCAGCGCTTCGTTCTGCTTTGACCGTAAAAGCGGGAAATGGAGATATTATCCTTATTGATGAGATCACGATGCAGGCTCCAAAAACCAAAGATATGGTGACCTTTATCAATAATCATGCTGTCGATCAGAGTGCTTTGCTTCTACTGGCTGAAGCAGATGAAAATGTTGAAAAATCGGCTCGCAATTTGCGCGATGTAAAGACGCTTCGTGCAAATTATTTAAATATCCGCGATCTGCTTGGATATGAAAAGATTTTGATGCCTTTAGCGGCGTTAAATGTGGTTAATGAAATTCTTGCGGCCGACACTTTTGATTTTGAAGATGCCGCCGGTCTGGACGAAGAGGAGTAAGTTATGCATTGGCGAAATGTTATCCGCCGTCCGGTGGTTACTGAAAAGAGCAACATTCTGGCTGATTTAGCCAATCAATATACTTTTGTAGTTGATTCTCAGGCGAATAAGCATCAAATTAAGCAGGCAGTTGAGCTAGCCTGGCCTGATGTGTCTGTTGAAAAAGTGCGGATTGCTAATATGCCCGCCAAGCGATCACGGCGCTGGCGTAGGATAGCAGTGCGAAAGCCCGGTTGGAAAAAGGCGATTGTGACCCTTGAAGCAGGCGGCAGTATCGACTTGTTTGAGGGTGTTTAGGATTTAATTTTTTGAGCAGGGATGAGGAGGATTGGTTAGCGAAGGGTTATGTTCCTTCTACACCAGGAATCTAACGTCCGTCTCTGGAGGAAAAATGCCAATTAAAGTATATAAACCCACATCTCCGGGACGCCGTGATATGAGCGGCCAGACATTTGAGGAGATTACGCGATCTTACCCGGAACCAGCTCTAACCAGAGGTTTGCGGAAACGCGCCGGACGAAATTCGCGGGGAAAGATCACCATTCGTCACAGAGGTGGTGGACATAAGCGACGCTATAGAGAAATTGATTTCCGTCGTGATAAATTCAATGTCCCAGCCAAAGTGGTGTCGATTGAGTACGATCCAAACCGTTCAGCTCGTATTGCTCTATTGGTTTATGCTGATGGAGAAAAACGATACATCATCGCGCCTCTCGGTGTGATGGTTGGTGATGAAATTGTTAGTGGTGACAGAACAGATATTCGGCCCGGAAATACAATGCCTTTGAAGAATATTCCTCTGGGCACGCTCGTCCATAATATTGAGCTCCAACCAGGGCGTGGTGGACAGATGGTACGTTCGGCTGGAACCTCAGCCCAGTTGTTGGCGAAGGATAATCCTTACTATGTGACGCTGCGATTGCCTTCCGGAGAGGAAAGATTCGTCCATGAACAATGCTTGGCAACGATAGGCCAGGTCGGGAATGTGGAGCAAGGGAACATTAAGTTAGGAAAAGCTGGTAGAAAACGTCACATGGGAATTCGGCCGGGTGTTCGAGGTTCAGCAATGAACCCTAATGATCATCCTCATGGGGGTGGTGAAGGACGTTCACCTATTGGTATGCCTGGCCCGAAGACGCCCTGGGGCAAACCCGCACAAGGACAGCGCACGCGTCGAAATAAATCGACAGATAAGTATATTTTCCGCCGCCGGACAAAGAAGCGTCGGTAGGAGGTTGTAAGAATGTCACGTTCACTCAAAAAAGGACCATACGTCGATCCGAAATTGATGCGTAAGATCGATAGGCTTAATGAAACAAAAGGTCGCCAGGTTATTCGAACCTGGTCACGCGCCAGTTCAATCTTTCCGCAAATGGTAGGACACACGATTGCAGTTTATGATGGTCGACGCCATATTCCCATTTATATAACGGAAAATATGGTTGGCCACAAACTCGGTGAATTTGCTCCGACGCGAACATTCCGCGGGCATATCGCCAAGGTTGAGAAGAAAGGAAGGCGGGTATAGTCATGGCGGATGCATTTGAAATTAAGGCAGTCGCCAAACACATTGGGATAGGCACACGAAAAGTGCGGCTGGTTGTTGATACTGTCCGCGGTTTGAATGCCGGAGAGGCGTTGGATGTGCTGCGATATATGCCTAATCGAGCGGCCGAGCCGGTTTTCAAATTGATTTCTTCGGCAGTGGCAAATGCTGAAGAAAATTATGGATTGGAAATCGATGAATTGCAGGTCAGCAAGATCTATGCTGATGAAGGTCCCCGTCATCGCAAAGCGCCATATGGCGGCCGTTTTGCCGGTCGCGGCCGTTTTCGTCCGATTGTTCGTCGTTCCTCTCACATAACCGTTGTGTTGACTGAACAGGAGTTTGAGGAGTAAAGAGCGGCAATCGTCGCATGGAGGTTTAAATTGGGACGTAAAGTACATCCTGTTGGATTTCGTTTAGGGTCGTATCGCGATTGGAATGCCCGCTGGTATGCGGAGGGTGCACGATATCGCTCATTGTTGCATGAAGATTTTAAAATCCGCGACCGGGTTAAAGAGCTTATGCCAAGAGCCGGAATATCTAACGTTGAGATTGAACGGTTTCCTAATCAGGTTCAGGTGACAATTCACACCGCCAAACCCGGCATAGTCATCGGTAGAAAGGGCGCATCTGTCAAGGCGCTGCGTATGGATTTAAGGGATTTAACAGGCAAATCGGTCAAGGTTGAGGTTGAGGAAGTCTCCCAACCGGATGCCAATGCTCAGCTCATCGCCGAGAATATTACCGGCCAGTTGGAACGCCGCATTTCTCACAGCCGGGCAATGAAACGGGCTGTGCAACAGGCCATGCGTGCCGGTGTGAAAGGTA
>JANQGC010000306.1 GCA_028277515.1 Anaerolineae bacterium | reverse complement strand
TCTCCCCCAGAAAAACCGGCCGCTCCACCACCGGTGAAAGAGAAAAGTAAGACACCAATTTGGCTGATAATTTTAGCCATCTCCGCCGTGGTATTAATTGCTGCTGCCCTGTTATTCTTCTGGATGCAAAATCGCGACTTGGAGACAATGGTGGAAACGGCCGCCGGTGAAGACATCACGGCCGTCGTGCAGGAAGTTATGGCGCCAACCGACGCTTCAAGCGCGCTGCGACCTGCGCCGGTCAAGACGGATGAGGCTGCCCAACCGACGCAAGTACCGGCAACCGAACCTCCGCCACCGACCCCGACTTTGTTTGCCTCACCGGTGATAGAACAGATCCCTGTACCCAGAGGGTGTATCAATGAAAATCGATTGGGCTACGTTTGGGATAGGCTGCAACTTGAAACAGGCTGCGGAAATTCAGAAATTTTGTTAGATATTGGAGAGGAGATCCTAATTCTCGAAGATTCAGCCCTGTTTGGAGAGGGCAACTGTGGTGAGGAGCCATTTATACAAATACAATCTGCAACCGATTCCGAATTAGAAGGATGGGTTCTTGAGGGCGCAATCGATCGGCTTGATCCTGGGCAAAGCTGCGCACCCTGACGGTTCCATTTAGGAGGGAAAAATGGCTGACCCGGATCTGTTAGTGGGCCAACGTATAGAACAGTACGAAATTCTGAAGCATATCGCTCGTGGCGGGATGGCCGATGTCTATTTGGCTTACGAGGGTGATCTGCAACGTAAAGTTGCCTTAAAAATTATGCTGCCCGCGCTGGCGGCCGATGAACAATATGTGGCCCGCTTCCGGCGCGAGGCGCAAACGGTAGCCCGGCTGGACCATCCCAACATCGTCCATGTATACGGCATTGGTTTAATGGATGACGGCCGTCCCTACATTGCCATGCAGTATGTGGAGGGGGGATCATTACGTGATACGCTGGTGAAAATGGGACAGGAAAACAGGTTGATTGAGACCCACCAATCCCTCTCCATCATCGGTAAGATGGCTGATGCCTTACATGTTGCCCATAATGCGGGCATTATGCACCGTGACATCAAGCCCAGCAACATTTTGATTCGACCGGACGGCCGTCCTGTTCTCGTCGATCTGGGGATTGCTGCGGTGACCGGTGGACCTAAAATCACGCAAACTGGAACTTTAATCGGCACCCCACATTATATGTCCCCTGAGCAGGCTATGGGCAAGCCTATTGACGGCCGTTCCGATCTCTACTCTTTGGGCGTTATTCTCTATGAGCTGTTATCGGGTCGAAGGCCATTTGAAGCCGACGAACCCCTGGCCGTGCTGCACCAGCACATTTATGAACAACCACCACCGCTTGAAAATTACCGGCCGGACCTGAACCCCCAGACCATTTATCTCGTCCATCGCTGTCTGCGCAAAGATCCCGACCAACGCTTTCAATCGGCGGCCGAACTGCGGGGTGCAATTAACCTGGTCATTAAGGAGGAAGGGGGTCCGGGTATGGTGACTCAAGTCGAGGGTTGGGTACCCTATCCGACGGATGAGTATCGACTGAGCAAGTCTAAAATTCAGCCACTTCCCAACGCTGAAGCGGTGATTGAAGAACCCGGTCGACGAAAATGGCCTTTGATCCTCCTACCGGTTCTGTTGTTATTCCTCTGTATTGCTGCATTTTATTTTGTCGATCCGCTGAATATGTTTGGATCAGGAGCCAATGGACGGCCGGTTGACAATGGAAGTGAGATTGAAGGTGGTGGGCTTATCGCAGCCCAAATCACGGAAACCTTGACGGCCGCTCCCCAGGATGATCCAGAGCAGCGGCCCACGCCCTTTGGGCAGGATGCGTCTGTAGGTGAAGACCCGCCGCCAACAGCAACGGCCGAGGAGGTGATCCCTCAACCAATTGAGACTGTGCCGCCCACAGCAACCCTTGAACCGCAAGCAACTGAAGAGCCGACAGAGGAACCTTCACTTACACCAACAGCGACCCCTGATTTGGGACCGGAAACCTCGGTGATCGGCCGTTCCGTTCTTGGATCATCATTAGAAGCCGTGCGCTTTGGCGCGGGAGATAATGTGATCATTTTTATTGGCGGTTTGCACGCCGGTTCTGCCCCTTCAACCGTGTCCCTGGCTCAAAGGGCTATCAATTATTTCAGTGATAATCAGAGCGAAATCCCGCCATCGGCCGTCGTATATGTTATCCCCAATGCCAATCCTGACAGCCCATATGCCCCTGGAGAACTCAGCGGCCGCTTAAATGCCAACGATGTCGATCTCAATCGCAATTGGGACTGCCGCTGGGTGGAAGATGCCTCCTGGCGCGGGAATGTTGTTCCTGGCAGCGGTGGTTCGGCTCCCTTTTCAGAACCGGAAACCCAGGCTCTGGCGGAATTTATTCTGGATCAAGATCCGCAGGTTGTAGTATTTTGGGAAGCCCGTGCGCAGGATGGCTTGTCATCCCCAGGCACTTGTAGTTCGCGGCCGCGTGTCTCTCAGGAACCGGCCCAAATCTATGGCGTGGCAGCCGGTTATCCTGTGGCCGATTTTGAAGATCTAACCAGCCAGGTTCTCAATGGAGACGGCACCAACTGGATTGATGACCAGGGTATTCCTGCCATTGCTGTCCTGCTGCCCGAATATGAGAATATTGATTGGGAGAATAACCTGGCGGGTATGCGAGCTATTCTGGATGCTTATGGTCGTTGATAATATGGGAAAGTTTTTATGCTTCATATCATTTCGATTGAAGGGGAGCTTTGTTTTAATTTTTTCACTCACGTTTCTTGGTTGTCAAGGGATGTCTCCGGAGCCGGTGCTGACTCCGCAGTTTGTACCTATTGTGGTTGCCGGAGGGGTGGAGGAAAGTGACGCTTACCCTGCCGGTACTTCCTCAACACCAGTCCCTTCGCCGATGATAACGGCAATGCCAACAGCCATGCCCACAGAAAATAATCTCCCTACCATCACCGCTACGCCAACAACCATACCATCCAGCCCGATGAACACTTTGCCAACGCCAACTCCGACGAGCGGGGCATTAGAGACGCCAACCGTGACGAGAATTCCCTCAGCCAGCAGTACACCCATTATGACCCCAACTCAACAATCGCCCGTCATTTTCAGCCTGGGAAATTCGATTGAAGGACGGCCGATTGTCGCCCACCAGTTCAATGAAGGAGCACAGGAAATCATTATTGTTGGTGGCATTCATGGTGGTTATGAATGGAACACTATATTGTTGGCTTATGAATTAATCGATCATTTTGTTGCCAATCCGGAATTGATACCGGAAACGATTACCTTAACTATCATTCCCTCAGCCAACCCGGATGGCCAGGTGCTGGTCACGGGGAAGGAGGGACGCTTTTCTCCGGCTGATGTGGCCGAAGATAGTGTGCCGGGTCGTTTTAATGCCAATAATGTCGATTTAAATCGCAACTGGGATTGCCAATGGCAGCCGCAAGCCACCTGGCGCGACAAGGCGGTTAGCGCAGGGTCTGCTCCATTTTCTGAGTCGGAGAGCGTCATCTTGCGCGACTTTTTTCTCAACCGACAACCGGCGGCCGTCATATTTTTACATAGTGCGGCTAATGGTGTTTTTGCTGCCGGCTGCCCGGAAACCCATTTAGAATCGATGCTGCTCGCGCAAACCTATGGTGATGCCAGCGGCTACCCGGTTTACGAACGCTTTTCCAGCTATCCTATTACCGGTGATGCTGGAGACTGGTTGACGATGCAAAACATTCCCACGATGACGGTGGAGTTAATTGACCATTATTCAACGGAGTTTTCCAGGAATTTAGCAGGAATGCTGGCTGCTATGGATAAGTATAAATAAATTGGAGTCCACGATGTCTGATGAATCCCCAATGACAATTTTGTGTCTGGCCAGTTATTTTAAGGGAATGACTTTCCTAAGTGCAGCTAAAAAGGCCGGCGCGCGGGTGATCCTTGCTGAGTTTATTAAAGGTGAAGACGGCCGGTATTATTTCCTGGAAGTTGCCGCGCGCGTTGGCGGGGCCAATATAGAGCAATTGGTAGAAGCGGCCAGCGGAATCAATTTGTGGGCAGAGTGGGGTAATTTAGAGGTTGCATTCTCTAGGGGCGAAACGTATTCAGCACCCAAGGATTCAGGAAATTATGCCGGTGTGTTGATTTGCCTGGCTCGCCAGGAGGCTCCTGATTTATCCGGGTATCAAGATCCGGAGATTGTATACCGGCTGGACAAGAGACAGCATGCCGGTCTCATCGTGGCCTCGCCCGCTCGATCACGCGTGGAATCTTTAATATCTGAATACAGCGTTAGGTTCGGCCAGGATTTTTTAGCGGTTGCCCCACCGCTTGACAAGCCTCCTAATTAGGCAACACGAAAGAAATAAATAATTTTAATTGTGAATTATCTCACAATCAATGATTTTTGTCATGAATAATAAGGACAAAAGTCATTGATCTCTATTAAAAAGTTTGCCATACTCAATGTTAGTTTAGAAAAAAATGAATACCGTTCGGCAAAAGTTGTTTTTGCTTGAATTTGGTGAGGCCTCGCTGAAGCGGTCAAAGCGCGGGCTTCAGCGATTTTTATTCGTTTTTTAGCTGGTGAATGACCTGGTCTTTTTCTGTGTTATTATTTAACCTGTCATTCGTCAGGGGAGGCTAGCAATTGGCGATGAGCTATAAGATAATGCCCAAAGTCGTTCTTGGGAATTGGGTTGCCCGGCTCAAAGAGCAATACCGGGTGGTGGGGCCAACGGAAAAGCAAGGACAATTTGTTTATGGAGAGATTCATTCTGAGGATGACCTGAATCTTGAGTTTCCGCCAACAGTATTACCCCCAAAGAAATATCTATTCCCACCTAGAGAAAAGCTTTTAGAGTATGAAATAAATGGCAGTCGCATTCAGGCTCAAATAGACTCTGAGCCGACGGTGATATTTGGCATCCATACTTGTGATCTCCATTCGATAAAGCTGCTGGACCACGTCTTCACCCAGGGGTATGTGGATGAGCACTATAAAGCATATCGGGAGCAAACCTTTCTTGTCGGCGTTGAATGTCTTAATCCATGTACAGAACAATCATTCTGTCGGGATATGGGCACAGCCAGTTCGGCGGATGGATTTGACATCCACATTCTGGATCTTGGCGATGTTTATGCGCTCAATGTCTTAACACGAAATGGAATCAAATTGATGGATGGTTTCCACCATGCATTCGAGGCGATGCCGGCGGACATGAAGCGCATCAATAAAACTTACAGTGAAAAGTGGGAGCGGTTTCCCTACCGACTGGATTTTGATGTTGTAGAAATGTCAGAGTTATTAGACGATTGCTACAATGACAATTTATGGGAGGAGTTGGGGGAGCGTTGTCTTGCTTGTGGCATGTGTACCCAAGTGTGCCCGACTTGCTACTGTTTCGATGTGAGGGACGAGGCTGATCTTTTATTAGAGAAAGGCCAGCGCGTCCGGCGGTGGGATTCCT
The DNA here is from genome assembly GCA_028277515.1 of Anaerolineae bacterium. The sequence continues at coordinate 11,815 of JANQGC010000306.1, read as the reverse complement.
GCCAAATTGACCAGTTTGCCATGATAGCCGGCGGCCATAATTTTCGGGACAAACTGGCCATTAGGCAACGGCATCGTTTCATGCGCAAAGGCAAATATCAAATGGATGCTTTTGGTCTTGTTGGCTGTGTCGGTTGTGGGCGTTGCGCCTCAAGTTGCCTGGTTCATATCACACCCATTGAGGTATTCAATAAGCTTCGAGAACGGTCTCAGCGAACGGGGAAGGCGAGAGGAGATTTGGTGCCGGTGGCGGAGGTGATCGAATGAGACGTTTAATTGAAGAGGTTACCCAATCCGGATCAATTTACCAACCCATCCCGGCGCGAATTGTATCGATGATTCCTCTAACCGATTTGGAAACACTTTTTACCATTGATCTGCCACATGATATCACTTTACGTCATGCTCCCGGTCAATTTGTTCAAGTATCATTATTTGGTATAGGGGAAGCCCCGATCAGCATCTCTTCCTCACCTAGCCGCAGTGATGGCACTTTTGAATTGTGTATACGTCGCGCTGGGGATTTAACAAATGCTTTACATCATTTAAAACCAGGCGCCATTATCGGTGTTCGAGGTCCATTTGGCAGGGGATTTCCGATACAACATTTCAGAGGTAAGGATATCCTTTTACTGGCTGGGGGTTTGGGGATGGCTCCTCTGCGTTCATTGATTACCGAAGTGCTGGACGAACGTGGGAACTATGGCCGGGTTATTATTCTCTATGGTTCGCGGAATCCTGATGATTTGCTTTTCCGTGAGGAATTGGTTGAGTGGTCGTCCCGTGAGGATGTCGAACTCCATCTCACTGTGGATAGAGCAAATTCGCAGTGGCAACATACAGTTGGCGTGATTACAAATCTATTTACTGAAGTTGAAATTGTACCCCGCAACACGGCAGCGGTGATCGTTGGTCCTCCTATTATGTATCATTTTGTCATTGCCGAATTGTTGAAAGTTGGAATTCCTAAAGGCAATATTTGGATGAGTTTTGAACGACGCATGAAATGCGGAGTGGGCAAATGTGGCCATTGTCAGTTACAGCACATTTACACCTGTCAGGCTGGGCCTGCTTTCTCATATGATGAGATCGAACATTTTGAGGAGGCGTTCTCATGAGTAATAGTAACAAGCCAACCGTCGCCTTTTTTGACTTCACAAGCTGTGAGGGTTGCCAGCTTACAGTCATTGACCTTTTGCAATCCCAACCGGAATTGCTGGATGTTGTCCAAATTGTGGAATTTCGTGAGGCGATGAGTGAAAAATATGATGCCTATGATATCGCCTTCATTGAGGGGTCTTGTACACGCCCGAGTGATGAAGCCCGATTGCAAGATATTCGTCAACGAGCGAATATTGTTGTTGCCCTAGGTGCGTGTGCACATTTAGGCGGCGTAAATGCTATCCGTAATGGATTGAATTTAGATGAGGTTCGGGAATACGTCTATGGTTCAAAAGCGGATTGGTTTGAGACATATGAGCCAAGGGCTATTTCGGCCGTGATTCAAGTGGATGGAGTTGTGCCTGGATGTCCGATCGATGGTTTAGAATTCCAAAAGATTGTGACGGCGCTGCTCCAAGGACGAGCTGTAAAAACTCCCGATTATCCGGTTTGTATTGAATGCAAACTAGATGAAAATATTTGCCTTTACCAATTGGGGAAAGTTTGTTTGGGACCTATTACCTCTGCTGGCTGTAAGGCAATATGTCCCTCATATGGATTGGAGTGCGAAGGCTGCCGCGGACTAATTCCATCACCCAAGATTAATATGCTTCGTGAGGTGATGACGGAGCATGGATTATCCACATCTGAAATTGATTTGAAACTTTCTTTGTTCCTCAACAACCAGATTTTTGAGTCGACCGTTCAGGAGAAGACCCATGACACATAAGTTAAATATTGATATCCAACATATCACACGGGTAGAGGGGCATGGCAATATTGTTGTCGATGTTGTCAATGGAGAATTGAAGAAATGCGAGTTGCAGGTGACAGAAACGCCCCGCTTTTTTGAGGCGATGCTGCGCGGACGCTCATATAAAGAAGCCTCAAGGCTTACCTCACGCATTTGCGGCATTTGCGCTGTTGGCCATGCGACGACATCTTTACTGGCCACGGAACGGGCGTTAGGCGTTGAACCGTCGGTACAAACTAAACTGCTTCGCCGCTTGAATTTCATTGGTGAGATATTAGACAGCCATATCCTTCATGCCTATATGTTGGTAGCTCCTGATTTTTTAAATGTGGGGAGTGTGATTCCACTGGCAAAAACAGCTCCGGAAGTCGTCTTAAGAGCCTTGCGCTTAAAGAAACTAGCAGGGGAGATTTGTAAGATCGTTGCGGGCAGGCACACCCATCCTATTGCCATGACAGTTGGTGGATTTTCTCATTTCCCAACGACGGCCGAATTATACCGCTTGCGTGAGATGTTTGTAGAACTTTGGCCTGACGTAGAAGAAACTATCAACTTATTCCAGCCCCTGAATATCCCCCAGTTTGAGCGCGAAACCGAATATATTTCGCTGCGCAATCCAGAAACCTACGGATTTATTGATGGGCAAATCAAAAGTAGTGATGGTGGTGTGTGGCCTATTGAACAATACCGTTCAGTGACCAATGAGAAAATCGTTCCCCATTCCTCAGCCAAGCATTGTTTCAACCAGCGGGATAGCTATATGGTTGGTGCATTGGCCCGTTTCAATAATAACTATGACCAACTTCATACCCGGGCGAAATCGGCCGCTTCAACTCTACATCTCCAGCCGGGCTGCACCAATCCATATATGAACACTGTAGCCCAAGTAGTCGAAATTGTTCACTGTTTTGTTGAGGGAGCGAATTTGATTGATGAACTCCTAAAGCAAGAAATTGCCCATGAACCGCCAGCAGCTCCAGCGCGCCTGTCAGGTGAGGGAGTTGGCGCATGCGAAGTGCCGCGAGGCGTCCTTTTCCATCATTATGTTATCGACGACGGGATAATTACTGGGGCTAACTGTATTATTCCGACCAATCAGAATGTGGCTAACATTGAGGCGGATATGCGGGAAATGGTTCCGACGTTGCTGGGGGAACCCCAGGATCAGGTGGCCAAGCAATTAGAGATGTTGGTTAGAGCTTACGATCCTTGTATTTCTTGTTCAACCCATCTAATTAAGGTTGAGTTTACATAGCCATGACATGAGCAAAATATTGGTCCAGGGGATTGGCAGTGTTTTTAGAGGAGATGATGGCGTAGGTCCGGCTGTCATTTCCGAATTACAAAAAGAGGATCTCCCCCCTGAAATTGATATCATTGATGCTGGTACCCCCGGTCTGGAATTGTTGTTAACATGGCAGGGGTATCAGCACGTAATTTTGGTCGATGCAGCCGATATGGATTTGCCGCCTGGACAGTGGCGGCGCATGTTACCTGGCGATACGGCTGCCCTAATTAACCATCCCGGAATTAATACCAGTTTACATGCAGCAGGATTGGCTGAGGCTATAACTTTGGCTGAAGCGTTGGATATGCTTCCTGAATTTTTGATCCTTTATGGGGTGCAACCCCTCCAATTGGGTTTGCCTAATCGTTTGAGTGATGAAGTACAGGCGGCCGTTTTGCCTGTTTGCCGTTCGATTTTGGAAGAACTCCAAACTACTTAAACCCTGATTTCCCTTAACCAATTTAATACTTTTTGTGTAAGTACTCGATTAAAATCTAGGCGAAACGATACCATGTTTTGATTCGAGAAACTCTTATTCAATCGATTTTGAAAAACTGGGAACTTGAGTTGATTATAAAATCTAATCTAGTTTTTATTATAAATTTAATATAAATATGGTAAACTAACGCTAAAAGCAAAAGATGAAATGATTAAGCTGGCTTGTGAGTCATTTTTGGGAGAAAAGGACACATTTCAGCTTTAGGATGGCCGGAGGATTAAAACAACTTACGCTTGATCCAATCTGATGCTGATTATTAACTATAACGAGTTATCGGCATGAATCAAAAGATTAATAAACAGCTTGAGCATGGAAAAATCAACACATCAAATAGAAATGAGGCCGCAAAGAAATCAATTCTAGATGAAAAGCCACCAGAAGATTCAGAGCCTCTTCAAGGAAATATTGATGAAGCCGTTCTTAATGTTTTTAAGGCGCAATCATCTCCAAATGTCAGAGATTTATATAACATTGAGGCGCGCCAATTACCATTATTAACATTTGAAGAGGAGCAAAAACTAGCCGCACAATTGCGTGCTGGCAATGACGCGCGAGAGGAGTTGGAGTCTGGGATTGCGGCTAAAAACCAGAGAAGGCTCCTTGAAGAGAAAATCCGCCAAGGGGAGATTGCGCGAGATTATCTTATTCGGAGCAATCTGCGTCTCGTTTTTTCTGTGGCAAAGAAATATAGAAATCAAGGTTTAACCGTAGCTGATTTGGTCCAGGAAGGGAATGTGGGCTTGATCATAGCAGCGGACAAATTTGATCACAGGATGGGTAATCGCTTTAGCACCTATGCCACCTGGTGGATTCGCCAAACCATCGGCCGCGCGTTAGCCGATAAAGGTCGGCTCATTCGTTTGCCCAATTATCTGCATGTCCGTGTGCCGCATATCTTGCGCGCCATTGAAAGATTAACCACGAAACTCGATCGCGATCCGACATTTGAGGAGATCGCTGCTGAGACAGGAATTTCTCCGGACCGGGTCTCCAGTGTTATGAAAGCGCTTCGTTTTCCTCTATCAATGGACATGCCATATGGTAGTGAAGAAGATACGGACCTCGGTGACATTATAGCCGATGAGCAAGTTCAACAACCGGCCGATGTTGTATTTGACAGAGAAATGATGGCTGCGGTGAATATTGCGATAGATAATTTGCCCAGGCGGGAAGCTCAGATTCTAAAGATGCGCTATGGTTTAAACGGCCATAAACCCCATTCCTTTAGTGAGATTGGAGCTTCCTTAAACCTTTCACGCGAGCGAATCAGGCAGATTGAAAAGCAAACACTGGACCGTTTGCGCCAGCTCCCCCCAGGCGAGCTGATTAATAAACACAATTACTCAGGGTAACATAATTGCTTGCGGTCCCGTGTATATTAAACTTGGTGTTGCTGACGGTAGTTTTCGATCTGCTTGCGAATCAATTGTCGTGTGCTAACCGTGGTTTCAACAGGAGTCGCTATTTGCTCCTGATATGATTGCTGCACGTGCTGGGCGCGCAGGATTGTTTCATTGGCTTCAGCCAATACTTTTTCACGTACCGGTTTGATTAAATTGCGCTTTAACATAGGTTCGCCTTCATCGTGAGCGAGCCAATGGTCGAGCGGTTGGGCCAAATAACTGTTCAACCCTTCCACAGTATGGGGAGTTTCAGCCACAAGAGTGGATAATGACCCAACCACTTGCGCCGCTTTTTCCCCAATGCCAAAGGGCAGCCATTTCTTGATGTTGTCGAACCAACCATCAACTAAATCCAGGAATGTGCCAACTGTTTCCAGGACAGATTGCAGAACAACTTCCACTGTTTCGTAGAAGGTGTTCAGCTTGTTTAGCTGGGCATCCATCCATATTCGGCCGTTTTCCAAGTTTGGTAGATGGTCTTCAACCTCAGCAAGGGCCTGCTGTCCGATTTGGACCCCTTCGCTCAAGGTCGGCGTTTGATCGAGGAGATCCGTAATACTTTCGGATACGGTAGCCATACCGTTCTGAATCGTATCCGTCACATCAACATCATCAAGCTGCTCGTATAATGCGACCAGCCCCCCGAGAATTCCAATTTGTTCATTAGCCCCGGCTAGCTGCAGAGAAAGATCTTCTGTTGCCGAGCGGTTGCTGCTGTTTGTCAAGGAAAGCGATTCTAAATCACGCCTGGCGGCTTGTAACTCGGTTTGCAAACGCATGTTCTCCGCCTGGGATGCTGCTAATTTCTGTAACAACTCGCCGGCATCATTGTGGGCAGAAATAACCGTTTGCGCCGATTGCACGGCGGGAACGGCCGTCGGTGGGGGTGGCAGTTCACTGATAACCGGAACGGACGTGCTCGATTTACCCAACTCGCGACTGACCATCGCCGCGCCGGTTCCTGCTGTCGTGGCTGCTAAAATTGATATTCCAAGATTGCGCATGAAGTTGCGGCGGCTAATCGCTTGTTCTTCATTTAGATCAGTCATCTTCTTTTCCTCATATCAAAACTATGATTCTGTTCATTATTGTGTTACCTAAAATTTGACAACTTTTATTCAGTGGTTTTCGTCCATATATCAAGTGAAAAGTTGTCAAATCTCTGCGCAAATGATTATATCAATTACTACTGTAACCAAATCTTTTTAAGACATTTTCATCTCTGCGCCATTTAGGTTGGACCTTTACCCATAACTCTAAAAACACCTTGCCCTCCAACATGGTTTCGATTTCCTCACGCGCCGCTTTGCCGATGCGCTGAAGCTGTTCACCTTTCGCGCCGATGATGATCCCTTTATGGGACTCCCGTTCGACAAAGACATTGGCGCTGATATAGGTTGTGCCATTGGCGCGTTCTTTGAAATCTAAAACTTGAACGGCCGTGCCATAAGGAACTTCTTCGCGTAGTTGTAACATCAGTTGTTCGCGAATCATCTCGGCGGCGATGTCACGAAGAAAAGCATCGGTCACCTGTTCCGGGGGATAATAAAGGGGACCAATAGGCAGGGATTCCACGATCATTTGCAGGAGTTCAGTGAGTCCTGACCCGTTTTGGGCCGAGAACATGATCCATTCTACTTGAGGTAATAGAGATTGATATGTTTTTGAGCGGGGAATTACTTCATCTGCCGGCAGCAGGTCGATCTTGTTCAATCCTAAAACAACTTTGACATGATCAACCACATTTTTCAATTTATCAGCAATTAAACGATCTTCCTCGCGTGGGCTATCAGAAGCATCGACTAACCAGAGCACAATATCAGCATCGTTTAAGGTTTCCTCGGCTGTTTGCAGCATGAAGGCATCAAGTTTATGTCGTGGCTCTTTCATGATGCCCGGTGTGTCGATAAAAATTATCTGAAACCGGTCATTGGTAAGCATTCCCAACTGGCGTGCGCGTGTTGTTTGCGGCCGTGGCGTGACGATGGCAATTTTTTGCTTCATCAATGCGTTCATTAAGGTGCTCTTGCCTACATTGGGCCGGCCAACCAGGGCAACGAAACCGGATTTGAAATTGTCGGGAGTTTCAGATTCATCAATCATATTGCCGTTTCTTTATTATACGTCCCTTTTTGTTTTTCGTTGCTCATCTATATCTTATTTATACCTCAAGCAAGCTCAATTGCGGTGCGGCGTCTAAATTGGAACAATATCAGCATCACGATGGAAACAATAATGAGCAGTAGATCGATCCAGGTGTCCAGGCGCAGGTTGACCCACATTGGGTTGGGATCGCCGCGAAAAATTGTGGTTATAAGATGTACGAGGGATACGGAACCGATAGTAAGCCAGAACAAGTGGCGTGATTGTGTTTTATCGGCAATGGTTAAAATCATTAGGAAGAGCAAGGCGCTGAGAAGTAAGCCTATCAATTGGGATTGGTAGCGCACAGCGAAAACACCGAAGTCATCGGGTAATTCGGCCGAGAGAGGGCTAATAAAGGTTGTTTTGCCATAGGCGCAACCCTCTAACCAGCAGGCCGCCCAACCAAAAACAGTAAAAAGGACAAATGCCGGGGCAAGCATGGCGAATATTTGATAGAAAGAATAGCCCTTTGATGAGACCCAGATATAAAAGAAGAGAATCCCTCCGCCTAAGGCGAAGTAGTAATTATATCCTCCCTGTGAAAATTGCACTATTTCATTGGTGCGCTCTTGATAATATTGCCAGTTGAAGAGCACAAACCCGGCGCGTCCGCCAATGACCGCCCCCAAGATAGTTGCCAGTAGAGCGTCAAACCACAGCCAGAGGGAATCTTTGCCCTCACGCCAGGCGGTTAACCCAATGCCGGCCAAAACGCCTATGGCCAGTGTAATTGTGAAGCTGTAAACGAACAGCTCTCCGTAGCGGGCAAATATTGGGACCATGAAAAGATCTTAAACAGCCCCAATCTAAAGGGCAAATAGTCCAATAATTGACCGAATAGGAGTTGGCAAGATCTCCGTGTTCAGGGAAAATTAAAAAAGAATTGCATGGTTCATCGGGTCAATATGGTATGAAACGAAAACAAGATACGATTCCTGCTCGCAAACGCATCGCTTTGGTTGCCCATGACAATAAAAAGGACGATCTTCTGGAATGGGCTAAATATAATCGCCGGAGCTTGATCGAGCATGAGCTGTTTGGCACCGGGACGACCGGCCAGTTGCTACAAAATGCACTTGACCTGCCGATCACCCGGTTCCAAAGTGGTCCCTTGGGCGGTGACCAGCAGCTTGGAGCTAAGATTTCTAAGAGAGAGATTGATTGTTTGATCTTTTTTTGGGACCCTTTGGAGGCTCAACCGCATGATCCCGATGTGAAAGCCTTGTTGCGCATCGCTGTTGTATGGAATATTCCAATTGCCAATAATCGAGCAACGGCCGATTTCATCATTAGCTCTCCCCTCTTTTCAGCGTCTTACGAGCGCCTGTTAACCGACTATGATGATTACTTGCGCCGATTTAGTGAAAAAAAGTATCTTCAAGAATTTAAGACAGAAGATAAGCGTACGACATGAACAAGTGCCAACAAATTATGAGCAAAGAAAGCCTAATGGAGAATCTTGTTTTTTTAGGAGAGAATTGTGGACATTAAAATAATCCCCCTGGACCCCGCACAAATTAAAGATGCACCGGTTGACGATTTTGGTTTTGGCGACAAGTTTGCCAATCGCATGTTCAGCCAAAAGTATATAACCGGCATCGGGTGGCACGATGTTAAAATTGGCCCCTTCGAGAAAATTTCCCTCACTCCAGCAGCGGCCGTGTTTCATTATGCCCAGGAGATTTTTGAAGGGACGAAGGCGTATCGTCGAGAGGATGGAGACATCAATCTTTTCCGCCCCTGGGAAAACATGCGGCGTTTCAACCGCTCGGCCGTGCGTATGGCCATGCCTGTGGTGGATGAAGAAGATCATCTTGCTGCCCTGGTCAAGTTGGTTGAAATAGAACAGGAATGGGTTCCCAATGCGCCAGGCGCATCGCTTTATATTCGACCCGCTATGATCGCGACGGAGGAAGCCTTAGGTGTACACGCCAGCGAATCCTATTTGCATTTTATTATTGTTGGACCGGTTGGCGCTTATTTCAAAGAAGGATTTAGCCCTGTTCCCGTCCACATTTGCGATGATTATCGCCGCGCGGTTCGCGGTGGGGTTGGCGCAGCTAAAACGGGAGGTAATTACGCCGCCAGTCTTTTTGTGAGTGACCAAGCTGCGGCCGATGGCTATTCTCAAGTTCTTTGGCTTGATGCCATTGAAGGCCGCTATGTAGAAGAAGTTGGAGCGATGAATATTTGCTTTGTCTATGATGGCAACCATATTGTCACGCCACCATTGAGCGATAGCATCCTGGCCGGCGTCACCAGGGATTCTGTTTTAACATTAGCACCGGATTTGGGCTATGAGGTCAGTGAGGCGAAGGTCGATGTAAACGATATGGTTGCTGATGTAAAGTCCGGCAAAATTACGGAAGTGTTCGGCTGTGGAACGGCGGCGGTGATCGCTCCTGTTGGCAAATTCGGCTATCAAGGTGAAGCAATCATTGTTAATGATTTCCAGCCCGGTCCCATAGCCAGGATACTTTTTAAGAATTTAACCGACATTCAATATGGCCGGAAGGAAGATCCTTACGGCTGGACATTAAAGATAGAAACAAAATAATGGAGTCTCAGCCAATTGGGATTAAACTGCATTTATTGGGAATGATAGGTTCATGATACCAGTTGATAGTTTCTGGCGGGGGTGTCGGATAAAATTAGGGGCATGGAGGTGTGCATGCACCAAGTAGCTATTTTAGGGGTTGGACAAACCCCGGTTCGTGAGCATTGGGATCGATCGATTCGCGGTCTGGCCGTAGAAGCGGGACGTGCCGCTATGCAGGATGCCGGCGTTGAGCAGATTGATGCCATTTATATTGGTAATATGACCAGCGGACGACTGAGCCAACAGCGACAATTAGGAGCCTTAGTGGCTGACTTTCTGGGCCAATGGGGTGTGGAAGCGGTCAAGATGGAAGCGGCCTGTGGCTCGGCCGCATCGGCGATGCGCCAGGGTATTTTGGCTGTTGCGTCCGGAGAGTTGGAAGCCGTATTGGTCATTGGCGTTGAGAAATTGACTGAATCACCCGGCAGGCAAACGACCGCGGCTCTGGCGACGGCGGCCGATGCCGATTACGAGCTGGTTCACGGCGTGTCATTTGTTGGTTTAAATGCTTTGGTCATGCGCCGCTATATGCATGAATATGGCTATACTCGTTATGATTTCGCCCCATTCGCTTTAAATGCCCATGCTAACGGCGCAAAGAATCCAAACGCCCTTTTCCGCAAAGCGATTGACCGGCGCATTTTTGATGAGGGCCGGATTGTTGCCGACCCAATCAGTCTCTTTGATGCTTCACCAATCGGTGATGGCGCTGCGGCTTTACTGTTGGTCCCTGCCGAGAAAGCGCCTCGGGCTGTTCGAGTGGCCGGATCGGCCGCTTCGACGGACACCCTGGCGATTCATGACCGGGAGGATCCTTTGTGGCTCAATGCCGCCGAGCAATCCGCCTATCGAGCTTATCAGCAGGCGGGGATCGGGCCTGAGGATGTCGATCTTTTTGAACTGCATGATGCTTTCAGCATTATGGCCGCCTTATCCCTGGAAGCCAGTGGTTTTGCGGAGCGTGGAGAAGGCGTGCGGTTGGGACAAGAAGGAGAGATCCTGCCCGACGGCCGAATTCCAATCTGTACAATGGGCGGGTTGAAAGCGCGCGGGCACCCCGTTGGCGCCACCGGTCTATACCAGCTTGTGGAGGCAACCTTGCAGCTTCGTGGCCAGGCAGGTGAAGCGCAAATTGACGGCGCTCGAATCGCTATGACTCAAAACATTGGAGGTAGCGGGGCAACCATTGTTTCTCATGTGCTGGAGAAGCCGGAGCTGTAGAATTCATTATGGATTATCGACGTTTAGGCAGAACCGGCCTTAAAGTATCCACTATTTGCCTGGGAACCATGCAGTTTGGCTGGTCGACAGACGAGCCTGATGCTCATGAGATTATAAGTGAGGCTGTGGAGTTGGGTGTTAATTTCTTGGACACGGCCGATATATACTCTCGCTGGATAGAAGGTAACCCGGGTGGTGTCAGCGAAGAGATTATTGGCAATTGGCTAAAAAACAGCACCGTGTCAAGGGATAAGCTGGTGCTCGCTACCAAGGTCAGAGGCAGTATGGGACATGGCCCAAATGATCAGGGTCTGTCTCGCCAGCATATCTTGAACGCGGTTGAGGCCAGCCTGCGCCGTTTACAGACGGATTATATTGACCTCTATCAGGTTCACTTTCCTGATGAAGAAACGCCGCTTGAAGAAACCATGCAAGTACTGAACGATCTCGTTCGCTGGGGTAAGGTACGCTATATCGGCTGTTCAAACTATCCGGCGTGGCTGTTGGCCAAATCCCTTTGGATCAGCGATGTTCGCGGCTTCGCCCGGTATGACAGCTTGCAGCCTCATTACAGTTATGTGCACCGGGCGGAGTTTGAACGTGAACTGCAACCTCTTTGTCTTGACCAGGGAATTGGTGTGATTCCTTACAGCCCTTTAGCCGGTGGTTTTTTGACCGGAAAATATAGAAGAGGCAACGAGCTGCCGCAATCGGATCGCGCTGAAGGTGTTCGGAATCAGTACATG
>JANQGC010000289.1 GCA_028277515.1 Anaerolineae bacterium | reverse complement strand
CCCAGACATTACCGCTCATGTCCAAGGCCCCGCATTGGGCTTTTCCGCCGGGATAGGCGCCCACCGGCGAAGATCGTTTTAATTCGGATTCCTCCGAATTAGCCAATTCCGGCTTCCAATCCTCCCCCCAGGGATAGCTGCGGCCATCTGTGTGTCGTGCGGCGCGTTCCCACTGCGCCTCTGTGGGCAACTGGTAGTTTATTCTTGTGGCCTGGACCAGCCAGTTGACGTAGGCCAGTGCCTCATACCAGCTCACCCCCACCACGGGCTGGTTGGGCGCATTATATTTGGGATCACCCCAATAGCGGGGCTGGGTCCAGTTTTCTTTCTGCCGGTAATCGCGGCCTTCGGCCGTCCAATAGCTATCTTTACTGTAGCCGCTATCCTCGATGAAGAAAATGAACTGGGCATTGGTCACAGGATATTTGGCGATGGCGAAGGGTTGGGGGATGGTCACTTCCTGCTTTTCGTCACCCATGAGGAAGGTCAAATCTTCGACGATGGGAATCATCAATGGTTCCCGTGAGGTTACGCCCTCACGGGGATCGCCAATCAGGCCCAGGGCATCTCCAGCAGCGACACGTCGTTGCACAGGCTCTTGTGGGTTTTCTATGATCTGCACCAACTGTTTGCGGTGTGCCTCATGCTTTGGTCCCTGGCCATCCGATTCCTCGCTTTTAAGGCGGCTGGTGGCATCCGCCATCTTCAAGCGATCACCGCTGAGCAGTTCGCCCAACAGATCGGCGGGCAGGTCGGCGGGCAGATTCTCCTCGGCCTCCACCGTTCCCGCCAACTGCACATAGGCGGCTAACTGCTCGCGGTTCAGGTCTGCAAAGCGGGCTAATTGGCGGCCCTGGCCGGGATCATCTTCATCCGGGTAAGCCAACATCTGGGCCAGCAAGGCGTTTCGCGGTCGTCCATCCAGGTAAGGGGCCAGCAGCCCGCCTTCTCGCCGTGGGGCTGATTCTGCCCGGCTCTCCTCAGCCTTTCCAACATCTGGTTCGCGCTCTTTTAAGCGTGCTGACCGACCCATCAATAGTACATCTTCTGTATTCGCCCGGCGGCTGAATTCTCGTTCCAGCATTTGGACCACCGGCGGATATTGGCGCCATAACTGGTACAACTCCTGGTACTGGCTCTGGATGACCACTGTTTTGGCCAGCAGGGGCCAGGCGATGCTCTCAGGGGGCAGGCCGCCCTCATCGGGCGAGCGCTGTTCGCGCTTTTGGGCGATGGCCTGCAGCAGGCGGAAGATGTTCAGGGCGCGCTTGACCTGGCGTGGGTTGGGGAAGAGTCCGTGGGCCAGAACGCCAAGGGTCATCTGATCTAAACTGCTGTCCAGCCCGGACATGAATTGTTGGAGATTGGCGATGGGCAGGGAAGGCAGGTGAAAGGGAATCTGCACGATTTTTTGCAGGTAGGTGTCGCCGCGTATGGGCAGTTCGGCCTCGCGGCCTAACTGTTGTTGAAAGAAACGGCCGTAGCGGGCCTCAATACCGCGTTGCACAACCTCGCGATCCATGCCCAGGACAAAGACCACGTCGGGCACTTCCAGGAAGAGCTTGATCGCTTCCAACACTTCAATCCCTTTTTCGGGGAGGCAGCGGTCCAGGTCGTCGACGAAGACGATCAGCCGCGCCTCTTCGATCAGCCCCACCGCTTCTTTGAAGGTCTCTTCAAACTGCTCCATGTGGAACAACTGCCGCCGCTGGTGGCTGATGCTTTCGCGGCTGATCGCTTCGGCCGCTTTTTGGATTTTTTTAGCGGTTGAGGCATCGTTGCCGGCCAGATCTTTGAGCATCGGGGCGAAGCCCAGGCTGCCTAAGGCCACAGCGATATCGACGGCAGCCATGCCGCTGTTGCTTAAGAGCTGCCACCAGCGGATGTTCCGCCCGCCCAACGTTTGCCATTGTACATCCTGGTAGACGCTCTTCTCCATTTTCTCTATTAAATTGATCAGTTTATCCTGCTTTTCACCAGGGTTTTTCAAGATAGGGCGCTCTTCGCGCGGGCCATCTCCGGGTTCGCGCGGGTACATCGCACCTAATACGCGCAGGATCAGCGCCCGCCACAGTGATTCATGGCGGTCATATTTCCAGGCCGTGAACCATACGGTTCGCGCCTTTGGTTTTTGCTCATCCTCGATCTCACCACGCAGCATGCGCATCAGGCTGGTCTTGCCACTGCCCCAGGCGCCGAAGATGCCCACGGTGAGCGGGGTTTCGGCTGTGGTCAGAATCTCTTTCAGCGCTGGCCGAAAATCACTAAAGTAAAGGGCATCTGCTCGCGGATCGAAGGTGGCGTTATCGGTGAGGTAGCTGCTCATTCTTTGTTCTCCTGGATTCAAAACATGGCTCCGCCTATTATGCCATATTTGGGATGCTTTCATCTAGTTTTTGGAAAGTGGGCTTGGGATTGGGACAGGAGAATAAAAGGTATTTTCACATACCCCTTAATTGGTGTCGAATCTTTTGAACAAATTGACCTGGTTTTAAAATTTGTACAGATTCTAAACCAGGCTGAAAATGCCTCACATTGAAAGTTACTAATGTGGTGCATCCCTCGCGCTCGGCCGCCACTAATATTGGTAGATCTTTCGGATTTGCTTTCCCAAGATATTTTTTAAGCAGTCGAGGGTCTGGATTGGGTACAACTTGCAAGGTACGTTGAACCAATAGGCGAAATGTTGTTAAGGCTTGGGGAACCTTTGTATGCAAGTTTCGTTCGGCTTCGGTAATAACCTGTTCACTTGTAACAGCTTGAATCAATGTAATTTCGGCCATTTTCAAAATGACCAGGCTCGATCCAAAGGTAGTGGGTGAAGCTGAAGCAGCAAATAAAACATCGGCGTCAATAAAAATTCGTGGTCGGCCGAAGTTATTTGTCGCCATAAATTTCCTTGTAGTATTTTTCTCGTTCTTCCCGGAGAGATACAAGTAACTCCTCGGTTGTATATCCGGCAGCCTCTCGTAGCTTTTCAATTTCCTTGGCTAACTCCGGTACCATTGTAGCCAATGGTGATAAAACAATAATGCCATCCAGGTCGAGGACCTGAAATGTATCGCCAGGCTCGATACTATATTTTTGCCGCAAGTTTGCTGGAAGGGTTAGCGTTCCTCGATTTCTTACTTGTATGGTTTCCATTTCATTACCCTCAATTGCAGAAAATCCGTATATACAGATTTTCTGCATTTTACCACAAAACTTCTTCCACCGCGTTAAAAATGTCGCTATTTTTAATTGATGGCAATTGGACATAAAATTGTCTTAATCATTGCTTTTACCCACCCAACGGGTTTCATCATAACGAGGATAATACACATGCTTTTCTTAACCCAATTGCAAGAGACGTGCCACCGCCAGGCTGACAAAATCGCTATTGAATACCTGCTGCCTGAGGGGTCGCAGGTCGTAACTTACGGCCGGTTGGAGGAGCAAGTGCAGCAGACGATGGCCTATCTGAAAGCATTGGGCGTTCAAGAAGGGGACCGGGTGGCTTTGCAACTACCGAAATGTTTGCCTTATATCTATTTACACATGGCGATTATGCGCCTGGGAGCGATCACCCTGCCGCTCAATCCGGGCTATCCGCAGAACGAACTGGTTTATTTTTTGACCAATTCCGGAGCGAGTTTGTTCTTCGCTGATTCCAGGACAAGGGAGCGGCTGGCTATTTTATTTGAGAGTATTGACAATTTACGGGATATTATTTTTTTGCGGACGGATGATCCCGACCATTTTCAAGGCCTGATTGACATGGAGCGCGAAAGGGATTTCGCGGTTACGAATCGCGTGGATGATCCTGATTTGACGGCCTTGATGATTTACACCAGTGGCACGACCGGACGGCCGAAAGGAGCGCAGATCACGCATGGCAATCTGACTGCCAATTTGGACAGCTTGCACCAGGCATGGGGCTGGCGCGAGGATGATATTTTGCTCCATGTACTGCCCATCTTTCATGTGCATGGCCTGGTTGTTGCGTTGCATGGTGCGCTTCATGCCGGGGCGACGGTCGTGATGCTACCCAAATTCGCACCGGAAATAACCCTGGAGACGATGGTTGAGAAGCGCTGCACAGTTTTCATGGCCGTGCCGACCATCCATAAACGCCTTGTCGATTTTTCGGACGCCGCTAATTATGACTTGAGCCATATGCGCTTGCTGACTTCCGGATCGGACCGCCTGCCGGATGATGTATTTCTCAAATTTCAGGAGACGTTTGGCCATACGTTGCTGGAACGATATGGCATGACGGAAACGGGGATGAATCTTTCTAATCCGCTGCATGGAGAACGGCGCGTCGGATCGGTGGGATTGCCGCTGCCGGGTGTGCAGGCGCGGATCGTCGATGAGTTTACGGAAGAGCCGCTGCCCGATGAGGAAGTAGGAGAGGTGCAGATCAAGGGGGACCATGTCTTCAAAGGATACTGGCAGATGCCGCAGAAGACGGCCGAATCCTTCACCGCTGACGGCTGGCTGCGCACGGGCGATTTGGGCATGCGTTCGGCCGATGGCTATTACACTTTGAAGGGGCGCTCCAAAGATTTAATTATCACCGGTGGATTGAACGTGTATCCGCCGGAAGTGGAACTGGTCCTGGCTGACCATCCGGCTATTGCCGAGAGCGCGGTCATCGGCTGCCCGGATGAGGAATGGGGGGAACGGGTGACAGCGATCATTGTCTTACGGTCGGGCTATGAAAGTTCCGAAAAAGAGATCGTTGCCTTCTGCCGGAAGCAGTTGGCGGCTTACAAGATCCCGCGAAAAGTTATCTTTACCGGTGAACTGCCGGCAAATGCCCTGGGCAAAGTGCAAAAGGCCAAACTTCGGACGTCGCTTTGCAGCTAAAATAGTTTAGCTTTTTCAATCTTAAGAGGTAATACTGCACTAAAAGTGCCTGACATTTATTAAACTTTGATCGACTTGATTAACGATCTAAACGGCCGGTTGGCAGGCGGGGGGTCGGCGCGGAAAGACGCTTCATGATCCTTCCAGTAATTATGAAGGCGAGTAGGGCAAGGATGAGAATACCAATGCTTACCTCATAAGCAATGGGTGGGATACGCTCTGCCCAAGATCCCAGTATGTGCTCCGCATCGTGCACGGATTTAATCAAGTTGAAATGGTGTTGGTACAGAAAACCATAGAGGAGGATAATGCCGATGATGGCGGTTCCCAGGCGAATGAAGTTGAATACGACCCCTATAAAATACGAAGCCTTGGTTTGTGTACCTTCAAAAATGATTGATTGGCGTCGAATCATGTCCGATATGTAATCTGCATTTTCTGCGAAATCGGCCGCTGCCGAAGCGATTTTTCTTAAGCCCTCCTTTCGCAGGCGTTTTAAGCTGCGGCGCTGGGCCTGGCGAAAATATTTCTTAGCGATTTTGTTGGGGTTTTCACTGCCCAATAAGGCGCTCGCGCTGGCGTCCATTGTATTGAGGGAGCGGCCAACTCTTAAGAATTGCCAACTGGGATTAACCTTGTATTTTCGGGCGATATTTGACAATTCGCTGGCAGCGCCGCCAGTAAAAGACCGCTCGTAAAAACTTAAACCCTTCAAATGACTCCGTGCTTCCCATTGGCGCAAGACTCCGATCATTTCTGAGCGATATGCTGTTAAATCAATTAGAGGAATTGAATCGGCCAGGAGAAGATAAGCTTCGACTGATTTGATGTAATCCCCCTCACTAAAGCTGCGGATGACAGTCTTATAGGTATTCACAAACCGTTTTTCCAGGTTGCCGACAGTTCCCAGATCAATCAAACTAAAGCGATTATTGCGCAGCAAAATGATATTCCCTGGGTGCAGATCGCCGTGAAAAAGATTATCCTCGAACAACTGTCGATAAAAAGAGCGCATGAGCCTTGAGCCTACTTTTTGGGGTTTGACGTTATTTTGCCGGCACCAGGCCCGAATCTTTGCCGGGTTATTGCGATGAGCGTGTAGATAATCTGTCATTAAAACGCCATCAATATATTCCATTGTCAGGACGGTTTTAACAGAGCCTGCTTGATAAATTTTTGGAACGTAAACCTTATGCTTATTTAACAGCTTGCGCATGCGGCGCATATTCGCGGCTTCATACCGATAATCCACTTCTTCGCCAAGCATTTGTTCTAATTCACGGATCATGCCGTCCCAGGTTATGAAACCGAGTCCGGGTATCCGGTTCATTTGCCGCAAGATCCAGCCAATGAGCTTCATATCCCGCTTGAGCATCTCTTCTATTCCTGGACGTTGGACCTTGACGGCTACGGCAACGCCATTTTTTCGCAGACGTGCATGATGAACCTGGGAGACAGATGCTGCGGCAAATGGTAACTCTTCCCATTGCCTGAACAGTTCTTCAATCGGCCGGCCAAGGCCATCTTCAACAACCTGCCGGGCGACCTCCGGGGGAAATCCTGTCGTCTGGTAGGTTAAATGAGACAATTCGTTGGCCATTTCCGGGGAAAGCAGTTCCGTGCGTAGCGAGATGAGTTGGCCCGCTTTGATCCACATCCCACCTAACTGTTCCAAGAACTGGCGGGCACGGATCGCTTTTTCGCTGTCTGTCCCGCGATTAAAAACAGTGCCTAGAGCAAAGCCCATGAGTCGCAAGATTAATTTGAGGGTCGAGAAACGGCCAGGTTTCTTAACCGGTTTTATCGTGATGGGTTTTTTGTCAGAGGGGACGACAAGAGGAGTAGGGATGAGACGGCGCTTGAGCATAACGGGAAGCGTTTCGTTTGATTATCTTGTTTTTCAACCGCAGACAAGGGTTGAGGAACGATCCCTTGTCGTTTGGATTATTTCACTGACCCTGAAAGAAGTTGTAGATAAATCTAATTTACCAGATTTTCAGCTTTTTTATGCCTTTTCGCTGTGATTTCCGAAAATTCTTGGTCAGATCTTTAACTGCACCGTTCTTCTTTTTGTTGTTGGAACGGTTGTGACGGAGAAGATAATCGCGAGCGGCCGTTTCTTGGGCTTTGCTCATGCGCCGCATCATTTTATCCCATCGGCGGAATGGTTTGGATACTTTTCGTTTCCGTTTTCGGCCGCCTAACTTAATACGAGTCACACTGCCATCAGAACCTATCTCCATTTTTGTTACGGAACGGACTGAAAAGCGTTGTCCTCCACCGGGATATACGGTTTTTACTTTCATTCAAGCCTCCCAATTACCAACGCAACCAATCGTTTTTTCGTGGTCTTTGCTTCACGACAACGACAACAACCTGGGCGTTTTCCGCGATTTCTTCTTCGGCTTTTAGATCAGTAATGGTATCCATAACCCGGCGCATCAGCTTGCCCCGCCCCTTACGCAGGCGTTTCACATTCTTCCTGCTTTTACTGCCTAAGTCGAGAAGGATCACATTGTTTTCAGCCGAATTTGTTCCATTTTCACTCTGCTCTGTTTGTTGTGCTGCTCTTGCCATTTTGCGAATACCTCCAAATTGGTTTAAAAACGATTAACAAGGATGATCAAAGGTATGAAAACATTATTGTTTAGAGGGTACTTTATTGCCAGCAAAAAGTCAACTGTCAGCAATATGGATAAAGGATATTAAAAAAGTGCGCATCGAAAAGCATCATGATCAACTATCTTATCAACGGAGGCAGGAGATAATGGTCACCGTTGATGGCCAGGAAGTGATAGCATTTCGCGGAGAGAGCGTCGCCGCCCTTCTCTTCGCTGAGGGTAAACTTGTTTCTCGCTATTCTGAAAGGAATACGGTTGAGCCGGCCCCCGGTTTTTTCTGTGGAATGGGCATTTGCTTTGGCTGTATGGTCAAAGTGAATGGCCGGCTGCGGCGTGCTTGTGTCACGGAAGTTGAGGCGGATATGGAAATCTTGACCCAGCCCATTAAACTGAAAGGTTCCTGATGGATCAGACACCAATTGCTATAGTAGGAGGTGGACCTGCAGGGATGAATGCGGCGATTGCTGCGGCCGAATTGGGGGCTAAGGTGACCTTAATCGATGGATATGCCCAACCAGGCGGGCAATATTACCAGCAGATGTCCGGTCTTGTTGGGCAGCCGGAGAGCAGGCGCCGGCAGAAGGGACAGGCGTACCTGCAACGCCTCAACCGACTGGACATCAAAATATTAAATCACACGCGAATCTGGGACATTGATGAAAATTTCAACCTAGCCTGGGAGCGATCAGGAAAGTTTGGCCGGCTGAAGGCCGATGCGCTCATCCTGGCTACCGGGGCATATGACCGGCCGGCCGCTTTTCCTGGCTGGACCCTCCCTGGCGTGATCGGTGTCGGTGCAGCACATTCCCTGGTAAAGACGCAGCGCGTGCTGCCGGGGCGCAAGATCCTGATCGCCGGAACAGGGCCACTGCTGTTGGCCCTGGGTGCGCTGCTGCTGGATGCCGGGGCGGATGTGGCTGCTGTTTTGGAAGGTTCGCGATTATTTTCCCATTTTAATCCCCGCCACCTGGCTATGCTGCGAGGACAGGGCGAGCGTCTAAAAGAAGGCTGGGGCTATCTGCAAACGATACGTAAGGGGGATGTTCGCTTGCGCCGGGGGTGGGGGATCATCCGGGCCATTGGTGGAGATCAGGTTGAAGGGGCGCTGATCGGCCGCCTGGATGAACAGTGGCGGCCGATTCCCGGGAGCGAACATGTTGTGCCATGCGACACGATCTGCATTGGCTATGGATTTTTGCCGGAAACTAGTTTAAGTCGCCTGACCGGTGCGCAGCATGTTTACCGGCCGGCACAAGGGGGCTGGATTCCCTGGCGAGATGAGTGGATGCAGACGACGCTGCCTGGTTTGTATGCTGCCGGAGATGGCGCGGGCATTGGCGGGGCGGCCTTGTCGGAAGTTGAAGGACGCATCTCCGGTACGGCCGCTGCGCTGAGCGTGATGGGCCGGCCGTTCGATCAGGCAAAATGGCATGAGCAGTTAAACAAAACCAGGAAGGAGCTTAAGAGAGAACAGGGATTTGCAGATTTAGTGGGAGAATTATTTTTACCGGGTCCGGGCATTGACGAGTTGGCTGATGATTCGACGATTGTTTGCCGATGTGAAGAAGTAAAGCTGTCGGCTGTTAGGCAGGCCGTGCAGATGGGCGCGCAAACGGTCGACAGTGTGAAAGGGTTAACCCGTGCCGGGATGGGGCTTTGCCAGGGGCGAATGTGCGGCCGAATTTTGGCCGGACAGGTGGCCCGTTATTGCGGTCGAGCAGTGGAGGAGGCGGGCATGTTTTCAGTCCGGCCGCCGGTCCAGCCGCTGTATGTGGGAGAAGTGGTCAGTGAACAGTAGAGCAGTAATCAGTGAACAGTAGGGTAGTGAACAGTAGGGCAGTAATCAGTGAGCAGAAGGGCAATGAACAGTAGGGTAGTAATCAGTGAGCAGAAGGGCAGTGAATGGTGGGTCAGTCACTGTCCACTGTCAACTGCTTACTGCCCACCGTTTGACAAATCATTAAATGGATACTTTTGACGCGATTGTGGTTGGTGCCGGATATATCGGCAGTGCGATTGGTTATTATCTGAGCAAAGCCGGCGTAAAAACTGCTTTGGTTGACCGGGGTGGGCTGGCTGCCGGCGCATCCAGAGCCAATTACGGAAATATTCAAGTCCAGGATGGGGAGTTGGAACACAGTATGCCTATGGTTTTGGCTGGCAAGAACTGTTTTGACACATTAGAAGAGGAACTAGATTGTTCATTGGGTTTGCGCACGATTGGCAGTTTGCTTATTGCCGAAAGTGAAAGCCAGGTCGCCGGCCTGAAGAAAAGGCATTCTCGATTGGCTCAATTGGGGATGGACGTTGCCTGGCTCTCTCCGCAAGAACTGCAAACCTTAGAGCCGTACCTGGATGCCGTGCAGACGTTTGGCGCATTGTATAGTCCGCAGGAAATGCAGCTCGATCCTTTTCGATTGATTTGGTCCTTTGCCCATCGGGGAAGGGAGCAGGGGCTAACATTAAAATTAGAGACAGAGGTGCTGGATTTTATCGTCCGGGATGATCGCGTCCAGGGGGTCCTCACACCAAAAGGCCGATTGGAAAGTGATGTGACGATCCTGGCCACTGGGGCGTGGAGCGCCATGTTGGGGCAAAAACTGGGTTTGCATCTCCCAGTGAAGCATGTTTATGGTCAGGCGGCGGTGACCGGTTATGTGGGGGATCTATTAAACAATTATATCGCTTCGGCCGCATTTTTTGATGCCGCTCACGATGAGCAAAAGGATGGGGAACTGGAGGCGATCCTGGCCATCGCCCCCACAGCCCACGGTAATTTGTTACTGGGTGAAGCGGCCCAGATCATCGATCATTTTAAGTTGCGAACTGATGCGCAATCTTTACAGGCGATCTGCCGGACTGCCCTGCGTTTTATTCCGGCACTTCGTGAGGCGCAAATCTTACGCACCTGGGGCGCGCCGGTGGCTTTTACGGAGGACGAACGGCCGTTTCTGGGACCGGTCGATGGATTGGACGGCTTGTTGCTGGCGGTGGCGTTCAAAAGCACGGTGGTGATTACGCCGCTCATCGGGCAGGTCATTACCCAACTGGTGACGGAGGGGCGGTCAGATTTGGGTATACGGCCGTTTTTGCTGTCACGCATAAGAAGCTAAGGGGTCAGCCGGTCACGAACAGTTTGTAATTCGGATCTTGACCTGTTAAACGAGATTAATGAATTATTCTTCTAAGGCCCGAATGGTCTTGGTTTGGTTTGCCACCCGTTCAGCCAATAGACGGGCCATTAGTTGGTGTAGAGTTGAGGCGACCTTGGGATCATTTTGCTCTAGTTCCTGGAG
>JANQGC010000214.1 GCA_028277515.1 Anaerolineae bacterium | reverse complement strand
GCGGATGTAGACCCGCGCGTGCGCATACAGGCGGTAGGGGCATTGGGCCAGCGGGGGAATATGAGCGCCTTAGAGCGCGCATTGGATGATCCCCAACCCCTGGTCAGGGGGACGGCCGTGCGCATATTACAGGAGCTGGATGACCCGCGCAAAGTCGATGCCCTGGCCCAAGCGATTGATGATGATGATCAATCTGTGCGCCGGGCGGCGGCGCAAGCCCTGGCGGCATCAGGCGAGGGGGCAGCGGCCGCTCCGCTGAGGCGGATGTTGGCTGATCAAGAGGCTGATTTGCGTGAGATGGCGGCCAGACTGTTGGGTGACATGAAAGCGGTAGAGGCGGCCGATGATCTGCGCCAGGTGTGCCAGGATCGCCATCCGGCGGTGCGCCGGGCGGCGATCAACGCTTTGAGCCAGATAGGAGATGAGAAGACGCTGGACCAGCTTCTCCGCTCAGCGCACGATGGGGATGCGCTGGTACGGTCAACGGCTTTAGGTTTGCTGGTTGATTTCCAGGAGCCACAGGCGGTGGGGACACTAGTCGCCGGCACGACGGATGAGAACGCCGCTGTCCGGGAGACGGCCGTTCGTGCCCTGGCTCAGATACACAATCAAGAGGCCTTTGAGGCGCTGGTAGAGGCGCGATGGGATGAGGATTACCGGGTCAGCAAAACGGCCGTGGAGAGTTTAGGCAGTTTTGGCGAGCAGAGCCTGGAACCCTTACAAGAATCGTTGCTCAATGACCAACTGCCGGACCAGGCGGCCGTACAAGGATTAGAGCAAATTGGCGGGCCGGCGCTGCCTATACTGCTGGCGGCTTTGGACCATAAACGACTGCCCACCCGGCGGGCAGCAGCTAACGCTCTTGTGCGTCTTTATGTGGACGGCGGTTTGAGCGAGGATGAAAAACGGGTGATCGTGCAGAAAGAGGAGATGATCGCTGCTTATAGTGATGTGGAAATGAAGTGACAGTCACTTTATCTGGCAAGTTACTGGTGGGAAAATTGAATAAGTGACTGTCACTTGTTTAAAAAATGGACTTAAATACCTTATCCAAACTGTATCAAATTGCTTTTACCCACGGCCGTTCCTGGCGATTTGGCAAACATATCAATCATTTCCGGGTAGCCCGTGCCGGCATCTTAATATTGTCCAGCGGCCATATCGTGGCCTGTGACCCACTCGTCAGCGGGGAGCGCGAGCCATTTGTCCAGGCAGTGCTGCCCGGGCGCTATCCGGTTGATTTATCCCTGGCCCGGCGGGAAGGGGAAAAAGAAGAGCGCATCGTGTTAGCTCGTGTCTTGTTCACTAAAAATGCGCCGGTCATGTGGATAAAAGCGATGACGGCCGCACAATCAGAACAAGAGGAAAAAGACGTTTATGGCTATCACAGTTCAACCGGAACCGGGGCTTTCATGGACGCCGAATCGGCCGCGCGTTTTCGCCTGGAAACGATTATTGATGTGGACCGCATGTTGGACCGGCTGATGGCCAATTATCAACCGGTGCGCAACTGGCTGGAATACCCGCTTACTGACCGCCACAATATCATTTTTTTCACATCGGGCTTTGATGAGGGGTTTTACCCTTCCTATTTTGCGGTTGATTCCGCCGGGGATGTCTGTATCTTGTTGACGGTTTGCAGCAGGCAGTTCAGATGAGAGGCCTGGCTACCCGACCGTTTAGAAATAGGACGCGGACAAGAGCGGATTTACGCCGATGAAAATAAAAGATTCAGCGTCCAATAAATCTTCTCTTTTTAAAAGTGAAAACCATATCATGTGAAAAAGTAGTTAAAATCAGCAAGAATTTGTATCTTATATCAGAGGTATGGGAAGAATTTGCCGGATTTTTGCTTAAGATCGGATTATTATCCTAATTTTTTATGGCCTTATCACTTTATTGAAAAAAATGTATGGTAGAATAGGAAAAATATTTTTATCAGGGAGAAATTATTCATGAGCAAACGCAGCGGAACTCAAAGAAAAAGAATAACCCGTTATTCCATCATCGCCATCTTTCCGATGCTTTTATTGGTCTTTGCCTTTTTTACGGGCAGCGCCTCAGCGCAAACTCATTTTACGAGCTGCGTATCCGATACTGGCGGCAACGCCAATGTGGCCATCCCCAATGGCGCGATCATGAGCCATACGCTCGGTTTTTTTTCCTTAGAAACCAATGATGAAATCGCTGTTTTCAACCCGGATGAATCGGTGTGTGCCGGCGTTCTGGTTTGGAACTCAACTGATCCGGCCGTTGCTATGACGGTTTGGGGTGATGATTCCGTCACCAGCGAGGTTGATGGCATGCAAGGTGGCGAGGTTATGGTCTGGCGTGTCTGGGATTCATCTGAGAATGAGGCCTGGGATGTCGAGGTCGTTTATGTGACTGATACGCCCTTTTTCCCAAGTGGGGAATTTGGCGTTAACCGGCTGTACCAGTTGGCCAGCTTTGCCCCGACGGCCGTGACCCTGTCCGGAATGGCGGTTTCCGACGGCGCCCCGGTCATTGGCGTCATCGTCCTGGTTGTGGGTCTATTCTTATTCACTGTATTCCTGTTTTTTAGGAAGAGGAATAGGTTTCACGTTTAACGGCTAATGGAAGTTAAATTATTTTGGCGCTAAAACTTCCCTCTTAGATGCTTGTTAATGAATTCTTTGTCAGGGTGGTTCATCTCTTCTAAATTTCGAATCACGGCCGTCTGGTTATAAGCCACACGAAAATATTCAACATTGAAATCTGATTCACCGGCGGTGAGCCGAGCATAGCTGGCGCGCACATCCGGGCCTACATGGTTGCTGACACTGCCCGGGTTGATGATTGTTGTGCCGTTGACTTGGATGTGAAACGGGCGGTGGGTGTGGCCGACGCATATCAAATCGGCCATGCAATCGGCCAACCGGCTTTTTATTTCTTCTTTATCCATGTCGAGCTTGAAGCCAGGACCGTCATCATTTCCTGGTGAGGCATGAACGCAGAGAACGCGCGTGCCGTTAGGCAATGTCGTTTGGAAATCAAGCGGCAAAGCGTTTAACCAGGGCAGCCAGCCTGCGGCTGTTACGGCCCCCTGGGTCCAGGAGAAACTGGCCTCAACCTCGATGAGGGTCGGCAGTTGGGAGAAATCGGATTTAACCTGGTCAATGGAAGGAGACGGCCGTTCGCGTGAACAGGTATAGCGATCCGAGTTGCCGCGAATGATGTGTGAATTGGGTAGCTGGTCAAGCCTTTCCAGGACCTTGACAGGCTGCGGTCCGATCGCCACTAGGTCTCCAAGTATCCAATAGGCATCCACTCCGCCGCGATTTTGAATGTCATCAAGCACGGCCTGTAAGGCCAGGTCGTTGCCATGAATGTCCGCTATCAAGCCGATTTTCATTTATTTATTGACCTTCCCAGAGGATAAGCACTTCAAGATCATCTTTAAGGGAGTGGAAATGGTGGGCGATGCCTGCGGGGACGTAAATGATGTCCCCTTCCTGGACCGGGACATCTTCGCCAATGAGGATAAAAAAACTCTTCTTCATATTTTTCCAGGTCCAACACTTTGTTGCCTAAAATTTGCCAACTTTTATTAAATGGCTTTCGCCAATATTCAATGAAAAGTTGTCAAATTTCTTCGCAAATATATTTTAGCCCCACTGTAATCAAGAGCAAATCAATAAAATTATAAAGGAAAATCTTCGATGTGTAGATTATAAACCGGTGATGCTTTTTTCAAGGTAGGATAAACTACTATTTTGGCCAATCCTTAAGTAGTTTTGTATCAGATTTGTCATTTTTATCTGTGAGATTTCCGGAGGCGCAAGAAAATAAAAATTGGCGAACCATTTACTTAGGGTGACATCTTTCAAGGTGTGGAGGTAATTGAAAATGAGCGACTGGTTTGATGATGATGCTTTTTGGCTGGATTTTGCACCGTTTATGTTTCATGAGCAGCGGTTGGCAGGAACGGCCGAGGAGATTGACCAGGTTCTTGCCTTGAGCGGGGTTGATCCGGGATCGGCCGTGCTCGATCTGGGCTGTGGCATGGGGCGGCACAGTTTGGAATTGGCCCAGCGCGGTTACCGGGTGACGGGAGTGGATTTATCGGCCGTATATTTAGACCAGGCGCGGGAGGCGGCCCAGGAAGAAGGGCTGGCGGTTGAATTTCTGCATGAGGATATGCGCGTCTTTCAACGGCCGGGGGCTTTTGACCTGGCGATCAATTTGTATACGACATTTGGCTATTTTGCGGCAGCGGCCGATAACCAGCGCGTGCTGGACCATGTTTATGCAGCGCTGCGGCCCGGCGGTGTACTGGTGATGGAACTGGCCGGCAAAGAGATCCTGGCGCGAACATTTGAGGAACGGGATTGGCGCGAGCAGGGGCGGGCGCTGATGTTGGAGGAGCGGCGAGTAATCGACGATTGGAAGCGGATTTGGAACCGCTGGATTTTGATCCAGGATGGGCAGCGGCGGGAGTATGCGTTTACCCATTGGGTTTATTCGGCGGCCGAGTTGGAGATGATGTTACAGACGGCCGGGTTCGGCAAAGTGGATTTTTACCGGGGGCTGGCCGGTGGGGTGTACGATCATGATGTGGCAGGGATGGTAGCGGTAGGGAGAAAGGGGTGATGGGCTAGTTGGTGCGAGAATTGTAAATTCGACAAATCCCTGATCGTGAGCAATATTATATGAGTAAATGACATACTTATTAACTATATCACCAATGTTATTACGCATCCTCAGATGCGCGAGTTCCGAAACCGGCATCTGAGGATGCCAACTTACAATAATGCCATTATCAGCGCAGGGAGAAATCCTTGAAGCGGTCATGCTTTAGATGTTTCACAACATTTAAAATGACATATGAGGGATTAGTGTTAAAAATGTTCTTGATTCTTTTTTAACAAAGAGATTGGGATGGTGTGGTGTTGATGAGTTATGAAAATCTACCTTAAGCGGGCTCGAGAAGATGCCTTTCAGTTTCTTGCTCGATCCAGTGTTCAAGCCTTTTTCGGTGAAAACGCCATTTGCCGCCTACCCGGAAGGCCGGTAGCTCGCCGTCGCGAACAAGACGATATACGGTTGATTCACCGAGCCTAAGATACTCTGCGACTTCGGGGATCGTCATTATTTCATCCTTAGTAATTACATCATCATGATAGACTGCGTCCATCTTGAACTCCTTGAATAATTGATAGCTATTTTCGGTGATTATATATTTAGAGACTTAGTTTATCTGGATTTCTTGGAAAATTCCTATATTTTAATGTGTTTGGTTGGAATTATCCCTAAGATTTTCCTTTGGCTGCCGCTCCCTTTCAAAATACTATTAAATAGGACAATCTACGATCTTCTTTATGAAGAATAAGAAGGCAACGCCTCACCTGTGTACCTTTTTGAGGTATTTCCATTATGATAGCACTTTCTCTGCCAGCTTCTTGTATCTTATTTTACACATAATTTATTTCGTTTTTAATAGAAAATTACATACCTTGCTTAAAACAAGTCAAAAATCTTAATATTTATTCTACCTCTTAAAAATTTTAGATGCAAGTGTGAATTTACTCATTTTTATCGTAAACTCCCCATTTTTGTAAATTTTGCTCAATTTTCTTGACGAAGCTCAAAATTTGCTGTATTCTATTAAATACAGGTTAATTATCCAAAATTGGCTTTGCGACGCGAATCCAAGAATTCGTATGATAAGGTTTTCTTCAATGAAGATTGTGATTCCAGCAACAGTATCGGTTATCAGTTTCGGCGCGTATAGCGCGATCGATTTATCATCGACTGCAGAACAATTAATGTTAGT
Source organism: Anaerolineae bacterium (assembly GCA_028277515.1). The sequence continues at coordinate 1,371 of JANQGC010000214.1, read as the reverse complement.
AGTCGGAATCTTTACGCTGTTGATGACATGCATGATTGGTGCAGCGGATTTCTGGGATCGCGGACAAAAAGCTCACAATAACGGATTTATTTGGAGGATCTGTTTTATCATCTCTGTGTTTATCGCAGTAATATCATTGGTAATTTTGCTAAATATTGTTCCAATACTTTGGTCTGGGATAATCAATGCGTCAATTTTAGAGCCAGATGTAGTTGAAGATGAACCCGATATAGTACCAACACCGCTGCCCCCACCAGTACCTCCAGCTCCACCAGTTCCGGAGGAGGATGTGCCGCCACCTGAAGAAAAGGATCCTTTAGGGCCAGATTCCTTTGAAGTAAAGCCAATTTGCTTTGGGAATGGCATTAGATTCGATTGCTTTCACATCGTGCAACCGGGGGAGACGTTGGTCTTGATTGCTCGGATTCGCTACCGGGTACGTGGACAAGAGCAGAAAAGAGCAGCCGAGTTTATCTGTAAAGCAAATTGGGATTTCCTGAAGGCGCAGTTCCACAAACAAGTACATCCTGATGAGCGGGAAAAGAATTGGGACAACAATCCCTGCAATTTTATAGAGAAAGGTAACCAATTGTTTATTCCGCCGATCGACGAGCTTGAATAGTTTACCTGGGGGGAGCCATCCGCTTTGAACCCCCACAAGCTCATTCACTGATATATTAGGGTCGTGATATTGCTTTCATGTGATGATTGGGCGGAATTTGAAATTAAGCGATGAGTTCACCTTGTTTCACAAAAGTACCAGGGGCGATTTCTTACATGGTTTCGGGATTAGGGGTTTGATTTACGCCTGGATAACTGCGTCTTTATTTCCTAATTACCCGGTTCGGCATTAAGACGCTGGTAAACTTTTTGGCGCATCCAGTCGCGGACGAGGGTGCCGAATTCTTCGTCGTCTATGATGCGGGCGAAGATGTCCTGGTTGTCTTCCATACGGCCGATTAGCTTGGTCAAGAACAGTTCATCAAAGCCATAACGAAAATTGTCGAGGCTGTTGTTTTGCGCCTGCTGAGCCAGGGTCTCGTCCATCAGTAGTTCTTCTTCGATCTGCTCGAAAAAGTATTTGTCGGCGTCGGTGAATTCGGTCCCGAAGCGATTGTTGAGGATGTCGATGATTTCCGAAAGCCTGGCCCGGACCTCTTTTTCGCGCCGTTGGCCCGCTTCGGAAAGGGGATCGAGAGGAGCATCACCCTCTTTGATAAGCTCCACGCTGCCCTCGCGGATTTTCTGCAGGCGATAATATTCGAGGGCGACTTCATCATCCAGGTGCAGAGCAGCACCCCGGCCATCTTTGGGCAACTTGGTCAGCAGATAGCGCAGGTAAGCATACAGTTTTTCCAGTTGCACATCGCT
>JANQGC010000157.1 GCA_028277515.1 Anaerolineae bacterium | reverse complement strand
AGTTGCTTTTGTCTTCATTGTATGTTCAAACCAATAATTGAATATTTATAAATTCAATCTACCCCTGGTTCAAAAGAAGTGAAGTAATTTGGCCACAACAGAAATCAGATATCTACATCAACGTGATTATCAAGCCGTCGCCCTGTCCCATTTTCTGGTCGACGTCTTAAATAGCAGCCGAACTCTCCTTGTCGCGATATTGGCAGTTGTCATCGGTCTTAGCAATGTACAAGTAGCTATTGCGCTGCTGCTTTATAACATTGGCAATGCATTGTCCCAGCCTTTATTCGGCCGTTGGGCTGACAGCATTGGCCCCCGATGGCTGGTTTTTGGCGGCAATAGCTGGATGCTGCTTTTCTTTTCATTCGCAGCGATTGCACCTCCCTGGCCTGCGCTGATTGCCATAACAATAGCCGGGTTAGGGTCGGGCGCCTTCCATCCTACCGGAACAATGGTGGCCAGCCAGGCCAGCATTAAGCACCGAACGCAAGCGACATCCGTGTTCTTCATGGCCGGGCAACTCGGTCTTTTTGTGGGACCGATTGTTGCCGGTCTGCTTCTGGAACAATACGGCCGGTTAGGATATGTTTTTTTGCCCTTAATCATGATTTCCGGCGTGGTTACCGCATGGAAATGGCTGCCGGGACGTGATCTTAAGGACCCTACCAAAACAATTGAATCTAACAACGCCGCAAAAATCCATTTGTGGAAGCACTTACTTAATCGCCATGCCATCTCTTTAGCACTCATCATTTTTTGCATAAGTACGATCAGCTTATCGACGATTAATTTCTCGCCCAAACTCTTTACCGAATTGGGCTACAGTCAAACTTATGTTGGGCTAATAACCGGTATTTTTATGTTAGGTTCGGCCGTCGGTGGCGTCGCAGGAGGGGTGCTGGCTGATCGCACCAACGGCCGTCTTGTAATCTTTATCGCCGCAGCTGCTTCAATTATCCCTGCCTATTTGTACGTTGTTGCCGGTGATTTTTATCGGGTCATCCTTTTGCTTTTTGCCGGATTCTTTGTAGGAATGCCACACAGTGTTTTGGTGATCATGGTTCAGAATCTTTGGCCAGGTCAAAGAGCAATGGCCTCCGGATTTGCTCTCGGATTCATGTTTTTCAGCGGCACGATAGGCGTATTAATTGTTGGCTATATCGCTGACCAAATTGGCCTCGCGATTACCTTACAAATCATCGCCTTGTTAGCATTCATCACTATTATTGCCACAAAGTTCATCTCGCCTGTACCTCAAGTCCAACACCAGGAATGATTCTATGCATTACCAGCAATTCTTTGGCAAAGCAGTTCCCCATTGTTATAATTCATACCCTTTGGAGAGGTCGCATAGTTGGTCTAGTGCGCACGATTGGAAATCGTGTACTCCGAAAGGGGTCGCGGGTTCGAATCCCGCCCTCTCCGTTCTACACTAACTAGAAAGAAAACAAAAGGCTTTCTAGCCAGGTGCGTTTTTACGTGCACTTGGTTTATTTGGAGAGCCTTTTTATTCTTTTGGGGTACAACGGACCTTGGCATGTTATAACTTAGGGGGAAAATGAAGCCGCTTCTACATCCAATAAGTAGCAAAATACGGCTCATATGCTTGAAAAAATACGGCTAATGGAAGAGGCAAATTCTCCAAGGGAACCTCATTCTCATGAACTTCATACCAGACCCAGGTCAGGATAGATTGCACATATTTGTGATGAAATGCCAGGTCAGGAGCTGCCTCGAAAACTTCTTCAAACTCAACTCCAGGGATTAATGCGGCAGCGAGCTGCGCTTCCTCAAAAATCGCTTGGGCATCTTCCTCAAATCCTTTCATACCTAATTCAAGTTGATCAATTTTCTCTTGCATAATACGTTTTGTCACTCTTCCCTCCTTTCATAAATTGAATGTGGATGCACCAACCACTGGGGTACTATAGTACCATGTCCACAGTACTATGTCCACTTATCAAAACTTAAAAAATTGGCGAAGAAAATTTAACGTACGAAGGAAACGAGATATGAACTATTGTACCCCACTATTCTTACCTCAGGCGCTCATTTTTGAATTCTCGCGATAGATCGTTTTTATTGCATGTTCCCACAGTCTCAGTTAATATCACAAACTACTCTGCGGTGTGTTGCCCAGCTTATATTTGGAGACTTCAAAATGAGTGTAGCCGGATCAATTTTAACGTTAGGATCAATTATTCTTCAGCTTGGATCGACCCCCATATGGGTTCCCTTGCTGATCCTTTTATTGGTCATTCTTCTCTTTTGGTGGGGGTTGACTCGAAACAATATCAATGAGCTGGAAGAAGAAACGGCCGAGCATCATTCCGAATTAGAAGCGGCACATGCCGAGGAAATTACCGAACAACCAGAAGCAGAGGTAGAATCCGAAGAGTTCATCGAACCTGATGTCGATCCCGAACCAGTCACGGGTGTTGAACCAGATGATTTGAAGTTGATTGAGGGAATTGGACCCAAAATCACCTCTGTTTTGGCGGAGGCGGGTATCGTCACCTTTGCCCAATTGGCAGAAATGGACGAACAACAGTTAACAATAATCGTTCGTGATGATGCCGGTATCAAATTAGCCAAACCGGCAACCTGGCCTAAACAAGCACACTTAGCCGCAACAGGACGATGGGAAGATCTGGAAAAACTTCAGGAAGAACTACATGGGGGGCTGGAAAAAAGCTGATTGTTATTGAGCAATTAACGCGTTTTGTTTCTAAATTTTGCTCTCAAAGCTGTCCGGACTGAGTAACTTTTAAATTGTATTTATCTTCCATAAAACATATTTCGCAGTTGAAATAGTTTAACTTTAATCGGAAACAAATTCCCTTGCGCCGCAACTTCACGTAAAAAAAGAGACGCCGCAAACTGGTAGAGCGCGTCATCCAATTGATTATATAGTCGAATAGCATCCAAGGTTTCCGCAGATATTTGCCGACTGGCTTTCTTATGTGACACATTTTGCTTTTTATACAGAATTTCCGACGGCCATTCTAATTTCTCCTTCAATAGTAACAACGTTTTATCAAACTCCTCGGTTATTCCAACGACGATGAAATGACGTTGAAGGTTGGCTTTCGCCTTTTCCAGCATCTCTGAGGGCACTTTACCATATCCAACATCCGCCCAAATACCTGATAAGAGGCGAACCTGGGCATCATTCATCATGATTGGATAATCGGTTTGTAATAAATCAAACAGGCTCATGTTTCTCAAGGTAACTATCTCGTATAAATAATGTTCAGGGGTGCGTAAAATAAAGTTGTAGTAGGACACTACGCGGTCCACCGGGTCCCTTAAAAGAGTAATATATTCGTCTGTAAGCGGGAAAAATTCATGCAGGCCAAATGGCATATGGCCTCTCAAAAATCGTATTTTAGCTCTTTCCTCTGCACTTAATTCTTGAAATTTCTTGATAGAATCCTGGGCATTGGAGCCGAAGGAATAAATATGGTCTGAGGCATATTGTCGGTCCACGATTGTATGGAGCGTTGTGCCGGCCGTTTTAGGAATATGCAGGAATATTGCAGGCTTAGAAGGCATAGATGTTTGTATTAGCTTTTGTGGATTGCCAACAAAAATCTCCCATCATTTTTCAACAGCTCCTTGCCTCAAACGCCTTTCCAGGCGCCAAATAGTTATTAAGGCTACCAGGCTTATAATAATTCCTATTGCAATACTCTCCATCAAGGTTGCCTGGGTCACAAAAATTGCAATTAAACCCAAGATACCTCCGAAAAGGTAAAGAATTAAAACTGTTTCCCTTTGAGAAAAACCTCTTTGTGTCAAACGATGGCTTATATGATCCTTACCAGCCGTGTTCGGACTAACCCCGCGTCTTATTCTTGAGATGACAACGAGCGTTGTGTCAAAAATTGGCAATCCCAAAACCAGTACTGGAACCATCCAGGTGACGAAAACGCTATTTTCCGGAAAACGTAGTTGAATGCCTAAGACGGCCAATAAGAAGCCCAGAAACAGAGCACCGGCATCCCCCATATAAATCTCGGCGGGTTGAAAATTGTAGCGTAAAAAACCAAGACAGGCGCCTAAAATTGCCGCCGCAAGTGCCGAGACTAGAAATTGTCCTTCTATCACAGCTAATAGGGTTATGAATGATGCCGCAACTGCACTGACACCAGCACTCAGGCCATCCATATTATCCAAAAAATTTATCGCATTACTTATTCCGGCTAACCAAAGGAAAGTGATGATGTAGTTTAAAATGTCTGGAATAGGCAACTGCACATGAATGCCAAAATAGACTAAAATGAGGAAACCAACAAATTGACCGGCTAGTTTCCATGTAGCAGGCAGCCTAATGCGATCATCAATCAGACCAGTTAACGCGACAATAGATGAAGCAAAAATGACACCGATTATCGAGGGCGGCAGCGAGCCAAATCCAATATAAACAGCCAACAGGACAGCCAGAACAGCGCCAATGATGATCGCGATTCCGCCAAGCAAGGGAATTGGCTCATGATGGAGTTTACGCGCCTCGGGAACATCCACAAACCCCACCCTTACCGCCAGGGTACGGATATAGGGCGTGCTGACAGCCGTTATCATTAAAGCGATTAAAAATACAGCAAAGATGGCACGCATGATATTAAATCAGCAATGGTCCGCTTAAAAATCTATCCTTCATCTAGTTCGGAAATAAAAGCCTCTATTTGACCGGAGACATCTGCCGGTGCGGCAATCAATGCCTGCTCTGCTAATGCTCTTGCCATATCATTTTCTCCCATATCGCGATAGACTGAAGCCTCTAAGAAATCGATATTCCACACTGGAATAACCGATCCCCCATCTTCTTGCCGTGCCCGGTCAAATGCGAGCAATGATTCTTCAAACCTTTCGATTCTTTGGAATATTTGCCCCAATTGCAACCATGCCCTGGCATTCCTGGGTTTATTTGCAAGCCCGCCCTCAAGCGTATCCGCAGCCATGGCATACAGTTCTTTTTGCACATTTTCATCTGTCTGAGCTGAAGCACAAGAAACAAATGCATCTGTAACGGCAAAATACGTTTCAGCAAAGAAAGGATCAACTTTCAGGGACTCTTGATAAATATCTATTGATTCCTCACAATCCCTATTTAGCTCCAAGATCATGCGGGCGTATTCATTGCGAATAATAGAATTTTGCGGGCTTAAACTTAGTGCGTCCTGATAATAGCTTTCCGCCCTCAGAAGCTGTTCCGTAACGTCACTCCTCCCTCCCTCTGCTGCTGCCCAACGGGTATTTAATCGTGCCAGGTTAGCCGTATGGTCCGTATTTAAAGGGTTCAATTCCTGCGCCGTCAAGAGCTGACTTTCTGCTTCTCTAAGAAATGTCAACTGCTCATCAACATCCTGTCCAACGGCCGAACGTTCAAGCTGCGCCCTTCCTAAAAACAAATAATAAAAATCTTCCCACGGGGCTAGTTTTAAAGCCTCTTCATAAATTGCGATTGCGACATCCCAATTCAAAGGATCATTTTGAGCCATAGCATTATTGTCGAATGGTTTGCCACGTTTATAAACCATATCCGCCTGCACGACCCGAAGATTGGACTGGCCCACGGCCCCTAAAACCAGGATAAATGCAATCCCGGTGGTGACGTATGCCAAAGAAGATCCGCGCACTCGGCTCCGAGAAATCGCGCCCCAGGCCAGTGAAAATGCAGCTAAAACCCATATAATAAACAAGAAAAAGTAAAAGCTCGTTAAAAAACGCATAGACTGTCTAGCTTCAGCTATGCGCAGGTTGGGTACTGAATCGATAAACTCGGACGGCCGGAAGAAAAGTGAATACAAAGATGATACAGGCTCAATCCCTTGATAAAAAACCAGATAGAGTAATGCTTCCCGCAAGAGCGTTGCATGGACGAAAGCGTAACCCATCCCAATCAACAATGAAACAGCGCCCAAAACTACCGGTACTACGACAACCTTTTTAATTGTTTTGTCCCATAGCAAATAGATGATAACAATGGAAGCGACCATTAAAATCATCCCAAATATCCAACCGCCGGCAATCAAGACCGGGAATGATAGTATGAACAAGGCCGAACTCACACTAAGAGCAACAGCCAGGCCAGACTTGCTATCTTGCAACAGCCGTATGGCTGCCCACAAACAAGCAATAGCCCCCAGTAAAGTGAGGCTTTGACCTAATGACGCTGAAGCACCCGAAGTGGCTGGAGACAAGAAGCGCCATGCAATGCCAATGACGCCCAATAATACGAACAATCCAGCGGCCGGCTTTTGACGATTCGATGCTATTTGAACTGAATCCGGAATATCAAAATTTATAATGCCCTGCTTGACCATTTCACTAATAGCCAACAGCACACCCAACCCCCAGGATAATATGATCATCAGATAGATAAAAGGTGAATCGATAAATCCATTGAGTGGGTTGATAAAAAGGGATTGATCAAAGACATCAGAAACGGTCAAATCAGCGCCGGTTTCGATGACTTGATCCGGTGGGAGGACAAAATTGGTAAATTCAAACCCAAGAATCCCCACCATAGCGGCCAGGAGAAATGTCCATAATAAAACCGGTCCCCATTGGCCTTCTTCTCTCCCACCAATTTTTCTTTTTGATGATTGTCTTTTCCTCCTGGCCTTCATTTGAGATTTTGTTTCTGTTTTGATGAGCGGGAGCTTGTAACTGATTAAGAACATCAAACCGATAAATAAGAAGAAATACAACCGCGTCACACTAATAGCGATGCCGAAGTGAATCTCTACATAATGGGCAAGGACACCGGCCAATAAAGCGTTCATCATGAGTCTTTCACTTAGGAACGGAGCAGCTGCCCTCCCCTCAGGTGAAAGGCTTGAGCCTTTACTTCTTGAAAAAAGCGCGTAATAAAAAAGGTAGCCCACCAAGGCGACAATCGTACCTGTTGGAATTGCCACCCCAAGATATATCGGCTCAAGTGTAAATATAGCCAGGATCGCTCCGATGAAAGCTCCGCCTATCCAGGCCCCGATTAAAATGTTACGATCTCGTTTCGATTCAACGACACCAAGATATTTAAACCCATAATAAAACACGCTGACATATAAGGCTTGCCAGGCTAAGAATCCGGCCAGGCCAGTAATAACTAAGGCGTCAAAGGTTTCATTGTGTGAGCGATCAGGAGATGCATTTCGCGCTTCAACGGTTGCCAGTTCCGGTGGGTAAAATTTATTGTAGACGACGTACATCGCCTCCGGACCATATCCAATGAGCGGCCGTAAGAAATTAAAGCTGTCAGAAGAGCCATCTGGAAATTGAATGGGATCATGAGGGGTGATTAAATCAACAACCCCCTGCCAAATTAATACACGAACCCGATTACTCTTTTCGCGACCAACCGTTTGCGAGGGGTCCAGCATCTTTCCATAAGAACCGATGGTTGGCAATTCTTTCCATTCAAGCTGGGCTTCTAATACTGAACCGATAACTGGCAAATTTTGCAGGTTCACCATACGGTCCGCCGGAACATTAAAAACAAGCAGCCATCCCGCTACTAATACGGTGAGCAGCAACCAGCTTAGCCATAACCATTTCCAACCCCGTCTTAAGGCTACCAGAACCAGGATGGCAAGTACGGACAGACCAACAAAGCCAAAGAAAACAATAAAAGAAGTCAATGCTGACGCAGCCTGGTTCACAAAATTGCTCAAGAACAGAGCGATTAACGCGGGCATAACAATTGTAATAGCGAGCAGAAAATCTTTACCCTGGTAGCCACCTCGATCGGTGGCCGCATTACGCAAAGATACCAATAACACCAGCATGAAGGAGAATAGTCCGACGGCCAAACCGATCAATGGTCCACGACTGCCCGACCAATAAATGGCCAAAAGTTGTATGGCCAGGGCAAAGATGTAAATGGATGAGCGAAGTACATCAGAATAAGAAAGATGTTCATCGCTTAATATATTGGTAAACGCATCAATTATTCGACCCAGAGTCAAAGGGACAGCCATAATCAAATAGGCGGCAACGAATATTGAATTGCCAAGGTTGCCTGCAATTCTGGACTGAACGTCCCCTCCCCAAGGCAATGGGTCGAGGCCAAAGTGTTGCAGTAATCCATATAAAGAAACAGGAATCGTGGCAATGATCACGGCCGTTATGATCCGGCCGATCTGCTGCTTCGTCCGAATAGTGGTGATGGCAGCTATGAAAACTACAATATAAGAGATCGTCGTGTAAGTACCTTGTAGCCGTTGATATGATCCCGCCCAACTCACGCGCGGCGTGATTGAAAACAGTGTAGAAACAAGATATACAAGGACAAGAATCGCGAGAGGTAAAACAAAGGGGAGGCGCCAGATGGATTGCGCATCACGCCATCTTAATTGATTGAAATCCTCCCATCCTCTTCGATCGATAAACCTGACTAACATAGCTGCTGCCATGAGCAGCGCTATTGACCTGAGTATGACCAATTTGTCGGGTTCAAATACCCGCTCAGAATGTATATTAAAAAATAGTGGAACGACAAAGATGGCCAGCAGCCAGCCGGCTTCTAGCAGACCATCACAAAACCGAGATAATTTTGAATCCATAGTTCACCAGTGCTTTTAGCATCCGGGGTAAGCATAACATAGAAAAAAACTTGAGTCAGAGTTTAGATGATCTCTTTCATTTCTCAGGAATCAACACTTTCAAGATTTCTTTCAATAATTTTCATGCGATCGGCCGCTTCCTGCCAGCTAAAATTTTTAGCGACAAAATTTCTACCTGCCCAACCAACTTTTTGCCTTAACTCGCTGCCGCTTAAAAGCGAAAGTGCGTTTTCCGCAAAGTCCGCCGCCTTTTCCGCTGTTAATATTTCCTTTCCCGGTGCAGCCCCTATACTGGAGGCGATATCACGCGTAGACAACACCGGTAAAGCGCAGGCCATAGCCTCCAATATCTTGTT
>JANQGC010000316.1 GCA_028277515.1 Anaerolineae bacterium | reverse complement strand
ATGCTATACTATAACGCAACGCGTTATAGTATAGCATTGCAACCACGATTTTTCTTTGAAGCTGTGACAATCGTCACCTTTAAACATGATCTTTGTCATATTCTGAGGTTTTTATGGCTTTGCAAATGGTGAATATCATATTCGGCATGAAGGTTCGCCAGGCACGAACGGAGGCCGGTCTCACCTTGTCTGAGTTTGCCCAGGCTTGCGATTTATCACCATCCTATGTAACTGAAATTGAGAAAGGGCGAAAATACCCCCGTGCCGATAAAATAATGAAGATGGCTGCGGTGCTGGATAAGGATTATGACGACCTGGTGTCCATCAAGCTCCCGCCTTCTTTAACCTACCTGGAATCAGCACTTTCTTCCTCAGTTATTCAAAAGTTCCCTTTCGGGGAATTTGGCTTTGAAGCCGGAGATTTGGTCCATTTGCTCACCCGTGAACCGGATAAAGCCAGCGCGCTTTTACACGCGGTTCTGGATGTCGCGCGCCGTTATAACTTAAGGGAGGAAGAGTTCTTGCGTGCCGCCCTGCGCTCTTACCAGGAAATCCATGAAAATTATTTTCCGGAAATTGAAGAAGCGGCCGCACGGTTTGTTGACGAATTCAAGCAAGATTTTCCCCTCGACGACCGTAACTCGTTTCGCTTGCCTACTCTGAAGGCGATCTTAGAACGAGTATATGGTTACTCTATTGAGGATCGAACCCTGGCGTCCACGGCCGAACTTGCCTATTACCGCTCAATTTTCTTACCTGGCAAGCAACCACGACTGTATATCAACAATACCCTTTACTCGCGCCAGGTTAAATTTATATTCGCCCGCGAACTTGGCTACCGTTATCTCAAATTGAGAGAAAGGTCGCATGCCTCAACACCGGACAAGATAACATCTTTCCAACAGCTATTAAACGATTTCAAGGCTGCCTATTTTGCCGGTGCTCTGCTGATGCCGCAATCATCCTTCAAAGATAGCTTGCAAACCTTCTTTTCAGCAGAAACATGGGAGCCGAACCGGCTGTTAGGCTTGTTAACCCAGTACAATGTGACACCGGAGATGCTTTTTTACCGGTTTAGTGAGCTGGTTCCCCAGTTTTTTGGTCTAAAGCTGCATTTCCTACGATTTCACCATAAAATAAACACGACAAAATACCAGCTTGTCAAGCAGCTCAACATGAGCCAGCTGCTTGTCCCTAGCGGCATTGGCCTTAACGAGCATTATTGCCGGCGTTGGCTATCAATTCGCCTTTTTAGGGAAATTGGTGCCCGGGAAATTCCCAAAAAGGCGGAGGATATGCCGGTTGGCGCCCAGGTATCCGAATTCCTTGAATCACAAGATAGATTCCTCAGTATCGGCTTTGCTCGCCAACTGGTCCTCTCCCCAAGCATTTTATCCAGCGTTGTCGTGGGTTTTCGTGTTGACGTCACCGTTAATAAAACCATTCAATTCCTTGACGATCCGGAAATTCCACGTGTCGTCATCAATGAAACCTGTGAAATGTGCCCTTTAACGGCCAGCCAATGCCAACTACGTGGGGCTGAACCCATTCTCATTCATCAGCGAGAAAAAGAGCGGGCCAGAAAGCTGGCCATAGATATGCTGCGCGATCAATAGGCGAAAACAGGCGCTTGGTACCAGGTCAAATGCCAAAAACTGTGGATAACTGCTGGTGTTCTGTGGATAATTATGTTTCCTTGGGGAAAACTTTTTTGTCGATAACCAGGGTTGAGCGTGGGCAATCATTAGATATGGGACAGAACAATTGTTCGGCAGAATATATGGGAATGTATTGCAAACAACTGTTATTGGTAAAATTGCGTTGACATAATTTATTTTGACTTGGGCTCCTTTTTATCCCATGTCTTTGCTGCGCCGGATTATCGACGCCTGGTCACAATTGGGGGTCTGAGGGAAGAAAACCCCATATATATCCCCCAATAAGATGTTACCCACATTTCCACAACGCCTACTACAAACTACTAATAAATACAGTTAGAGTGAATAAATATTGAACTATTATTAACAAGAAAGCGAGGACAATAAAACCGATCTACAAAAACGATACTGGCTAAAGTCTGACAATGACCATTGTATGAATATTCATTATTGTGTTACCTAAACTTGACAACTTTTTAAAATGGTTTTTGCTCATATATCAAGTGAAAAGTTGTCAAATTTCTATGCATATGATTATTGTAACGATGTGCTTATGAACCTTTCTGAAATTTTACTCAATTTGCGCATGAATCGAGACTTTATGCAGCAGGTGGTGGCCTGGGAAAAACTGCCGCCTCGCCAGGCAGTAGGCTCGGACGTTGACATCCCATTGCCGTCAAATTTAACAGTCGCTTTACAAAAGCAGGGTATAAAAAAATTCTTTAGGCACCAGGCTGAAGCTATAGCTGCTTCAGCCCAGGGGTCTCATGTTGTGGTGTCCACAGCCACCGCATCGGGCAAATCCCTGTGTTATTTGATCCCGGTGTTATCACGGATGCTGGAACAGCCACAAGCCAGGGCGCTTTTTCTTTTTCCTACGAAGGCGTTGGCTCACGATCAACTGGCAGAGACGGCCGGGTTGATAAATGCCGGTGACTTAGCGGTCGAAGTGCATAGTTATGATGGGGATACGCCACAAAGTAAGCGTCGCCAGGTTCGTGGTTCGCCGGGCATCCTTTTGACCAACCCGGATATGCTGCATGCCGGCATCCTACCCAATCATCCCACCTGGCGTGGCCTATTTGATAATCTGCAGTTCGTGGTTGTGGATGAAATGCATACTTACCGGGGCATTTTTGGCAGCCATGTCGCCAATGTATTGCGCCGCTTACAGCGAATCTGCCAATTTTATGGCAGTTCACCCCAATTCATTTGCTGCTCAGCGACCATTGCAAATCCCCAAGAACATGCCCAACGCCTGGTGGAGCAACCGTTTACGCTGATAGACGAATCGCGCAATGGCGCGCCGGCCGGGGAGAAACAATTTATTCTTTACAACCCGCCCATTTTCAATGAGGAATTGGGACTGCGCACCAGCACGGTGCTGGCGGCGAAAGACGCGGCATTAACTTTTCTTGCGCAAGATGTGCAGACAATTGTATTTGCCCGGGCACGGCAAACCGTCGAACTGTTACTGACGTACTTACAGGATGAACTGGCCTATAAAAACAAGCGGGAAACGGCCGTCGCCGGCTATCGTGGAGGATATTTGCCTTTAGAAAGACGATCCATTGAAACAGGTCTGCGCAATGGCGCTATTCGTGGCGTTGTGGCTACCAATGCGCTGGAACTGGGCATCGACATCGGCCAGTTGGATGCCGCTGTTTTAACCGGCTATCCCGGCTCCATCGCCTCCACCTGGCAGCAGGCCGGCCGCTCCGGCCGGCGAGTAGAGCAATCGGTGGCCATATTGGTCGCCGGCAACAGTGCGTTGGATCAATACATTTGCAACCATCCGCGTTACCTGTTCGGCCGATCCCCCGAACATGCCCTGACCAACCCCGATAACCTGCGCATCATGGTTAAGCATATCCAATGCGCCGCGTTTGAACTGCCCTTTGCCGAAGATGAGGAATATGGTTCATTCGGCCAGGTTGGCCCGTTGTTAGACGCCCTTGCCGAAGAGGGTCTGCTGCATGAAACGCGGCGACAATTCCACTGGATAGGGGATGGCGTTCCCGCTTACAATGTTTCCTTACGCACAAGTGGGGATGATACTGTGATAATCCAGGATGTCAGCCAGGTTTCACCCCAGGTGATTGGCGAAGTGGACCTGGATAGTGTTCCTTTACTCGTTTATGAAGACGCGATCTACATGCACCAGGCAGCCTCTTACCTGGTTGAAGAACTGGATTGGGAAGGGCGCATCGCCCATGTGCGTCCGGTGGATGTCGATTATTACACACGCTCCAGCATTGGCAGTACGATTCGTGAACTGATTCCGGAAGAAGAAAAGCAGGTCAACGGCCTGCAAATTGCTCATGGTGACGTATCGGTCGTGACCAAGGCCACCGGCTACCGCAAAATTAAACGGTATTCCCATGAGACGTTGGGATACGGTCCAATTGAACTGCCGGAAATCACCCTGGAAACCAGCGGCTATTGGATTATCTTTTCCCTGGAATTGGCTGAAAAACTGTGGAAGGCAGGTATCCTGCTGCGCCCCAATGATTATGGTCCCAACTGGCAGCAGCAGCGGCAGAAGGTCCTGGAGCGGGATGATTTTCGCTGCCGGACCTGTGGCGCCAGCGCGAAAAAGGGACTGCATGTACACCACATCCGCCCCTTCCGTGAATATGGCTACGTTCCTGGTGAAAATGAAAACTATGTTTTAGCCAACCAACCCAGCAACCTGGTTACTTTGTGTCCCAGTTGCCACCGCAATGCGGAAGCGGGCCAGCAAACCCGGTCAGCCCTTGGCGGCCTCGCTTACGTCCTGCGCAATCTCGCCCCCCTTTTCCTGATGTGCGATCCCGGGGATATCCAGGTCAGCGCCGAATCGATGAGTCCGCTGACCAAG
>JANQGC010000210.1 GCA_028277515.1 Anaerolineae bacterium | reverse complement strand
CACCGGCCTCGCCCAATCCCCACCAATCAAATGCGGAAGGGGCGGGATTGGCGGGCCAGGACTGGTGAGGATTTCCTTACCGTTTCCACCCGCCATTCTTGCCCAATTATTACGCCGTTCATTTGGCGCAGAAGGGCGAGGCCGCGCGGAGCCATTCTCATTTGATCCCTTGAAACCTGCCGCGCGACCCCGCCCCTACATCAGATGGTTAATAATTCAACAATATAGCAATTCAACAATTAGTTATTGCTTCCCCCCGCCCTACCTGATCATTTGCGGTTTGGGATTTCGATTGACGATTGCGACAACGATAGCGATTGTGATTAACTCGCCACTCGCACACCCGCTACTCACCACCACGCCGCTTGCATAATCACCCCTATAATCGTTAGTTTATTTAAAAGAGCCTTAAACCGCGTAAAAACATGCACTCTCACCCCATCAGTAGCGGTGAGGCGGAAAAGCGCGGTATAAGTTTCAAGGTAACCAACGGCTTCGATCCCACGCCATCTCGCCCGACAACAATAAATTATAGGTAGGGGCGGGATAGCGCAGTAGGACCTTTCTGAAACCCATGAACGTAACCTCGCGCTATCTCGCCCAACAAAAATCGCGCGCAAAATATTTCTATTGAAGGAGAACAAGATGACAACAACGGAATCAAAACAAACCCCCAAAAAAGAAGGGCGAAACTGGCTGTTATTGGGTGGCGGGCTGGCTGCCCTGATTATCTTCGCCTTAATTCTCGTTTATAGTTTAAATCCAACGGAGGAAAATGAAAGCAGCCCGGCAGTACAAGCAGCGGACACGGCCGTTTCTCAGGCCAGTGGTGAACTCATTTTCCCTGAAAGTGGACCCCCCTTGCAGGTCGGCGACCAACCTTACAACTTCACACTCAATGATCTGCAGGGCAGCCCGGTCTCCTTGCAAGAATTCGCCGGACGGCCGCTCATCATCAACTACTGGGCCACCTGGTGCGGTCCTTGCCGCATCGAAATGCCCCATCTCCAGAACACGTTTGAAGCCCACCAGGATGATGGTTTGGCGATTCTGGCCCTGGACCAGGACGAAACCGTGCCCGAAGTGGAAGAATTCTTCGACGAATTTGGCCTGACCTTTACCGCTTTGATGGACGAAGGCAACCAGACCTCGCAAAATTACGGCGTCGGCCGAACCTTACCCACCACCTTCTTCATCAATCCCGACGGTGAGATCACCGCCATTCATCGCGGCCCGATGACCCAGGGGCAGATTGATGGCTACCTGGAGGACACCTTACCTTAATCTATGACATTTACTATTATTATCTCAAATGGTCAGGCATAAATTAGAATAATTGATTATCTCTTTTCGTGGGTTTACACTCCACATTATGAAGTGGAGTCACTAATAGGCGTTTAAAGCATCATTTTACCAGTCGACGGGAGCTAATAAACCAAAATTTTTCGCGTTAATTAGGTCCGCAAAACCAGAAACTGCTTCAGGCATTTATCCAACATGCACGCTTCGATCTCACTTGTCCTAATGAGGAGGTTCAGAGATGTTTCCCTGGCGACGAAGAAAACGCTTGTTCATACTTTCTCTGATCTCATTGCTTTTGTTTGTCAAAACGGCCGCGGGCAGTGCTTCTCAGTTCAATCTCTTTGTACCTACTGGTGAGAATCCACATCCAAATACGCTTATTCTCAATCAAGAAAACAGTGCACCCGTAGCTCAACCCGATAGTTTCAGCATTCCTTCCGGCTGGGCCTTGTATTCTCTGGCCCCAGGTGTCCTGGTCAATGATTCGGACCCTGATCAGGACAGTCTGACTGCCCTTCTTGTCAACGGACCTGACCATGGTACATTTGAGCTAAAGGAAAGTGGCTACTTTTATTATGAACCTGATCCTGGATTTTTGGGCACTGACAGCTTTTCTTACCAGGCGTTCGATGGTCAACTTGCATCAGATCCGGTATCCGTTGGCATAAAAATCGAGGCTTGGGAATCCTATTTTCCAACCGTGATCAAAAACAAGTAATTGAGCCGCTGCAAAATAATAGTGTTCTAGCTACCAGACAGTTTAGAAATAGGACGCGGACAAGATCGGAATTACGCCGATAAAATAAAAAATTCAGCGTCATCAGCGTCAATCAGTATCCAATTAATCTTCCCTTTGTAAAAGTGTCGGGTTACTAGATTAGTGTTCAGTATTTTCAACAAGTAGGAATTTCTGACCAAAACAGTTATGATACCAGGAGGGAAGTACTAAGCGCAGGTTGGAGAATAGTATGCCAACGGAAAATCAGAAATCTGAACAGCAAGGTGACCATATGGAAATCGAAGAAATTTCCGGTGGAACGGTGGCCGTTGGCGCGGGGGCACAGGCTATCGGCACGTTGATCGAACGCATGGAGGAAACGCACATCGCGGGCGACTTCGTCGCGCGCCAGGAAATCAGCAACACCATTTTAGTTGTCGGTCCGGAAGGGTTAGACAAACTGACCGCCTGGCTGGCTGAGCAGCAGGGAGTAGACAACCAGGTAGTCATTCAGCCGGGATCACAGGTACCGTCAGCACAGGCAGACCAGCAGATCGCCGAGGTGGTGGCCGCCCAGCGGGAAACGGCCGCCAAAGGAATAGAAACATCACCCCAGGCGGCCTACCGCCTGGGCATGCTAGCCGCCTACCGGCGCGATTATGACGCCGCGCTCAATTACTTTCAGGAAGCAGGCAGCGCCGACCCCGATTTTTCCGATGCTTTCGAGAATATCGCCTGGCTGCAACAAAGCCTGGCGGTTGAGGATCTTAAAAGGCAGGATATTGAAAAGAGCCTGGACCGCCTGGCCAAAGCACGAACCGCTGCCCAGAAAACCGAACCGCTGGACACCCACGCCCTGGCCCTGCGCGGCTATATCGCCAAGACCCTGGCCCAAATCGCCGATTCGCAACAGGACCCGGCCGAAAGCCGGAAGTATTACACTGAAGCCGAGAGCATGTTTAAACATATCATTGCGATTGATCCTGAAAATGGGTCGGCTTTCAACGGGCTGGCCAATGTGCAGTACAGCGCGGGCGATTTTGACGGGGCGATCACGTCTTCTTTGCGAGCCATCGAGTTAGTTCCCAATTACACGGCCGCGTTCCATGACCTGGCTCTAGCCTACGAAGCCAAATGGCGTGATGAACCGGTGGGTTGGGAACGGTGGTGCGTGCGCGCCCTGGCCGCCTGGCGTGAAGCGTATCGCCTGGCTCCGGCCGATCCCGCCTTCACCGCCGAAAAAATCCTGCAAATCGGCCGTCGCATCCACGACTTAGAACAATACTGTTGGGCAACTGTTACTTACAGTAT
>JANQGC010000268.1 GCA_028277515.1 Anaerolineae bacterium | reverse complement strand
ATCGTCCATCACATTTCGGGCAGGCGCGACCGGGTCCTTGCGCCTGGGGATCGAGGGGTAAATCCGCTTCATCGGCCGTGAGTGTTTGGCCGCAACCGTCACAGTACCAGATTGGAAAGGGGACGCCGAAATATCGCTGGCGAGAGATGCCCCAATCCCAGCTTAGATCCTGCACCCATTGTGTATAACGATTTTTCATATGCGGCGGATGCCAGTTGACCTGGTCACCGGCTCGTAAAAATTCATCTTTGTAGTCAAGGACACGAATGAACCATTGCTGGGAAACGATGTATTCAATTGGCGTATCGCAGCGTTCGTGAATACGGATAGTCTGGCCAGCCGGTTTTTGTTCTAATATGTGTCCATTACTCTTTAGAAGCGAGACGATCTTCGCCCGCGCATCTTTTGTTGTCAGACCTTGTAACTGGCCGGCGGCCGGGGTCATTCGTCCTTGTTGGTCTATCGCTTCGATCAGATCCAGTTTGTGTGTTCGCCACCATTGCACATCGGCCGTGTCACCGAATGTGCAGCACATCACAGCACCGGTACCTTTTTGTGGATCGGCATCTGGGTCTGCTAACAAGGGGACGCGACGGCCGTAATGGGGCAGGATCACCGCACTACCAATCATCTGTCTAAATCGATCATCTTCCGGGTGGACGAAGACGGCAACACAAGCAGGTAGCAGTTCCGGCCGGGTTGTAGCGATGGGCAGTGTGCGGCCGTCTGCCAATTGAAAGGCTAGTGTATGAAATGTCGTCTCCCGTTCTAAATCATCTAATTCGGCCTGGGCGATAGCTGTCCGGCATTCCGGACACCAGATAGTGGGCGCTTTATCCCGGTAAGCTAATCCTTTTTGATAGAGATCGAGAAAGGATAATTGGGCAAGACGGCGCGAACGATCATCAATGGTGCGATAGGAGTAGCGCCAATCAATGGATAATCCCAGGCGAGTCCATAATTGACGATAATCTTTTTCAGCCTCCTTGCTAACTTGTAAACATTTTTCAATGAAAGCTGACCGGCCGATTTCCAGGGCATAGATGCCCATCGTGCGTTCAACCAGTCGCTCCGTGGGCAGGCCATTATCATCGAAACCCATTGGATAAAATACATTGTGGCCGGTCATACGCATGAAACGGGCTAAAAAGTCAGCGTGACTGTAAGAATAAACGTGTCCTAAGTGAAGGTGGCCAGAGACAGTTGGCGGCGGCGTATCAATGCTGAAAACCGGCTTTTTTCCAGCAGGGTCAAAATGATAACGCTTACTCTGCTGCCAATCAGCTTGAATATTGGGTTCGTTCGTTCTTGGATTATAGCGTTTACTTAGAGGCATGATTCAAATCTCCAATTTAAAATAAAAAATCCTTCCATCCATTTGAGGACGAAAGGAACTTGCTTCCGCGGTACCACCTCGGTTTGAATTGATATTGCTATCAAATCACACTCAGACCCCGACTATCATCAGGATCTCGCTGTAACGGGCGAACCCGCGCCGATCTACTCATGAATGTTGAGCGCACTCATTTTCTGCGGCGATGAATCCGGGGGACGTTCGATGGCTTTAGGGACTGTGGAGGTTCTCAACCAATGGCCTCGCTTCTCTGTCAGTGATTATGCGATCTACTCATCCCGGACATTTCTTTATGAGATTGTTAGCCATTATTATAATAGGCCGGTTGTTCATGTCAACAGCTTTTTAGGAGAGTGCGGTTATTTTTTATGTATGATTTGACCAGGTATGAAATGCCGATTTTACAATCCTTCGATCATTGGGGTAAGGGCGGGGCCGCGCGGTGCGAACTTGTAGGGACCGCCATCATGGTGAATCCGCGCGGACTCGCCCCATTTCGGCCATTTTCACGATTGGCGTTAGGCCGGCGGATTTCGACATCAGATGCGTCCTTTGCATCTTATCCCGCCGGCCTAACCCCTACCAAACACCCCGGTTCAACTCAAACCCGCCCTATTTATACAACTTATACAAATTGCCCTGTTTAATATGGTGATTGTTGTTCAAAATTGAATCTTGACATCATCACAACTGTTTGTTATATTCTTCCGCAGTATGAATAATATATTGCAAATCTGCGTAAACAAGAAAGGCAAGAAGTCAAATCCATATGCCACAAGGTATATTGGTTAGGTTTGCTTGCCGCGAAATCAAGATTGCAAACGCCTCACCAGATACCGGTGAGGCGTTTTTTGTTGACAATGAACAGAATAGAAATTACAGATAAAAAGCAAAAGAAGAGCAAGAAGAATTGGCCTGACCGGTATCTGGTTGGTGGCGCTTGTTAACTTCTTAAAAAAGGTTATTCAGCGGGCTTACCGGGTACTCGGTAAGCCCGTTTTTTGTTGGTGGCCGAATATCGGCCGGAATTAGAACTCAATTGGAGGATAAAAATGAACACGATTAATTGTATGGAATGTGGCGTAGATTTTCGTTCCGAATTGGAGCTGATGGTTGGCGAAATACTTGAATGCCCTGATTGTGGTGTTGAACTTGAAGTTATTCAACTTTCGCCCTTGCGCGTGGAATTAGCGCCGGAAATTGAAGAGGATTGGGGCGAATAAAAAGGATAATGAGATGAAGGTTGGTGTCCTTTATTCCCGTGTGCGCAAGGAAGAAAAGCTCCTGGTCCAGGCCCTGGAAGCTAAAAATGTTTCTTATGACATGATTGATGTGCGCAAAGTGAATTTCAATTTACAAGAACAAGAGAGATGGCAATCCTACGATGTTATCCTTGAGCGTTGTGTCAGTCATTCTCGCGCGTTGGTGGCCTTGCAAATATTAGACGCCTGGGGCATTCCTTGCGTGAATAGCGTTCAAGTGGCCCAGGTTTGCGGCGACAAATTAAATACATCCCTGGCTTTGATTGCTAACCAGGTGCCGACGCCGCAGGTGAGGATCGCCTTAACGCCTGAATCGGCGCTGGAGGCGATTGAGGAAATCGGCTACCCGGTCGTGTTGAAACCGGCCGTAGGTTCCTGGGGGCGGCTGCTGGCGAAAATCAACGATCGCCAGGCTGCCGAGGCAGTTTTGGAGCATAAGGCCACATTAGGTTCTTACCATCACGCTATCGCCTATATCCAGGAGTATATCGATAAACCCCAACGTGATTTGCGAACGTTTGTCGTGGGGAATGAAACAATTTGTGGTATCAGCCGTCACTCGAAGCATTGGATAACCAATACCGCGCGGGGCGGCACGGCCGAAAATCTGCCCATTACACCAGAAATTATTGACATATCACAGGCTGCTGCAAGGGCTGTCGGCGGTGGGGTCGTCGCTGTCGATCTGCTAGAAACAGGCTCCGGCGACCTGCTGGTGAACGAAGTCAACTACACGATGGAGTTTCGCAACAGTATTCAGCCAAGTGGCGTCGATATTCCTGGCAAGATCGTTGATTACGTACTTCAGGTTGGTGAGGGTCTAGCGACTGCGGAGGATCAAGCATGGTCTTACGAACGGGCATAGTAGGAGGTTCAGGTTATGCCGGGGGGGAACTGCTGCGCCTGTTGTTGAATCATCCGCAGGTAGAAGTGACCCAGGTCACCTCCCAACGGTATGCAGGGCGGTTTGTTTATGGTGTTCATCCCAATTTAAGAGGTGCGACGACATTAAAATTCCACCCGGTTGAGAATCTGGAACCTTGTGACCTTCTTTTCCTGGCGCTGCCGCATGGACGTGCAGCCGAACAAATCGAACATTTTAGTGACCTTGCGGAGCGCATCGTCGATCTCTCATCGGATTTTCGTTTACACGATCCAACCCAATATCAAGCCTGGTATGGGCATGACCATCAAAATCCGCATTGGTTGGGGAAGTTTGTTTATGGACTGCCTGAAATATACCGACGGCAGATCAAGGATGCAAAATATGTCAGTGGGGTTGGTTGTAACGCTACGGCGGTCAATTTGGCCTTGCTGCCGCTGGCACAGCGCGGGCTGATCAAAAGCGCCGTGATTGAGGTTAAGGTTGGTTCTTCTGAGGCGGGCAATCGCCCGGTCCTGGCGGGGCACCATCCCGAACGCAGCGGCGCGATGCGCTCTTTTGCGCCAACGGGACACCGCCACCAGGTGGAAATTATGCAAGCGTTGGCGGCGGACCGTGGCTCGTTCGACTTGCATTTTTCGGCGACGGCCGTGGAGATGGTGCGCGGTATCTTGAGCACTGCGCACGTTTTTTTAACTGAAGAGTTGGGGGAAAAGGATGTCTGGCAAATTTACCGCCAGGCATATCAGGATGAGCCTTTTATCCGCCTGGTCAAAGATCGCCGCGGCGTCTACCGCTATCCGGAACCGAAAATATTAGCCGGCACCAATTTCTGTGATGTTGGATTTGAGAAGGACCCGCACAGCAACCGGTTGGTATTAATCAGTGCCCTGGATAATTTAATGAAGGGTGCAGCGGGAACGGCCGTGCAGGCCATGAATGTCATGATGGGTTGGCCAGAGACGACGGCGCTAACCTTTACGGGTTTGCATCCTATTTGAGATTTTTACGAAGATGAATTTGAATGCAATGAAGAGTACTGGAGCAGATATGGTTGTCGTAAAAGTTGGGGGCAGTGCAGGTATTGATTATGAAATGGTTTGTCGTGATGTTGCCGACCTCACCAATCGCGGGCAAGAAGTCGTGCTCATTCACGGTGGATCTCATCTGACGAACCAGGTTGCTACGGCGCTTGGCTATCCGCCGCAGTTTGTCACCTCTCCTTCCGGTTATACCAGCAGACTAACCGATAGGAATGCGCTGGAAATTTTTGAGATGGTTTACTGCGGCAAGGTGAATAAAGAGATTGTTGAGATTCTGCAAAGTAATGGGGTGAATGCGATAGGTCTTTCCGGGATGGATGGCCGGCTATGGGAAGGACCGCGCAAGAAGGCCATTCGCGTTTTGGAGAACGGGCGTAAACGGATTATTCGTAATAATTTTACCGGCCGTGTGGAAGAAGTGAACAGTGATTTACTGCATACCTTACTGGCCAACGACTATGTGCCCGTCTTAACACCCCCAGCCATCAGTTATGAAGGCGAGGCAATCAATGTGGACGGGGATCGTGCGGCAGCAGCGACCGCGGCAGCTATCGAAGCAGACAATCTGCTCATCCTTTCCAATATCCCCGGAGTTTTACGGGAATTCCCTGATGAATCCTCGTTAATTCCTGAGATTGGGGAAAAGGATATTGAGTTTATCAAAGGAAAATATGCAGAAGGACGAATGCGTATCAAACTTCTGGGGGCACAGGAAGCGTTGGCAGGGGGCGTGTCTCGTGTCATTTTGGGAGATGCCAGGGTAGAACAACCTATTCAACGCGCCTTATCAGGCCAGGGAACGGTGATTCAATGAATGAAATGCAATTAGAAGCACAATTTAGCAGCGGCGTTTATGCTAAACGAGACCAGATGATTATCCGCGGTTCTGGGGCCAGAATATGGGACGACCAGGGAAGGGCTTATATTGATTGTGCAGCCGGGATTGGTGTGGCCAATGTGGGGCACAGCCATCCGGGTGTTGTGCAGGCAATTT
>JANQGC010000250.1 GCA_028277515.1 Anaerolineae bacterium | reverse complement strand
TCCCGGATGCGGTCCATCGTATGCCAGACATGGCAGCCCGGCATCCGTGAAGATGCCCGCAATCAGATCTTCAGTACCCGCCAGCCAGTTGGCAAATATAACACCATCTACCTCCTGGGTTACCAATAAATTGGAACATTCAACCGTCTTTTCCTGGTCGAAGGCGTTATCACAATGGACGATTTCCACACCCATTTCCTCTGCCACCTCGTTGATGCTGTCGGTCACTGAATCCGTAAAGGGAATTCCTGCCAAACCATCTCCGTAGCCAATCTTCCAGGTCTCATTCGCCGGACGAATCTCGGCCGCGTACTCTTCTGCTGGCTCTTCAGCCGGCTCCTCGGCCTGTTCCTCAACTGGTTCTTCAGCCGGTTCTTCAGCTTGCTCCTCCGTAGGCTCTTCGACCTGTTCCTCGGCCGGCTCTTCGACTTGTTCCTCAACTTGCTCCACTGTCGGCTCTTCGACCGGCTCCTCCTCGGCTGAACAGGCCGATAAGACAAGGGCAGTGACCAGGACAACAATTAAACATCGTAACCAATAATTCTTTAGTCTCATCTCTATTTCCTCCAAGGGTTATAGAATATAGTTTGGCGGTTCTGTAAATCCCACCTGTACTTCTAGGCCGCAAAATAAATCTCTAAACTGCGCTCCGATGATCACCAAATAATCTAATCTATAATTGCTACCTCCTTTCAATAACCCCATTATTAAGCGAGGACTACCACAGGCTCAAAGATGGGCATTAACGAAATCCCGCATTATTACGGTCTCAGTGATGATGTCTACGTTGTCGGCACCGATGAAATCTTGATGTACATACTCAATACATAAATAACCGGCATAATTAAACTTGCGGAGACCGTCTAAGACCAGGCCGAAGTTGATTGTTCCATCATTAAATTTGGTTTGTAGAAACCCGCATTTTGCCTGCCGTAAATGTATATGAGCCGTATGCGGAAGCAAAAGGTCTATTTCTGGCTGCGTATATCCCTGGCAGACAAAATGAGAATAGTCAAGCACAATCCCTAATCCGGGCACCTGTTCAACCAACCAGAGCGCCGACTGAGGTGATTCAAAGGATGATTTAACATGAGGCTCAAACATCAAGAGCACATCTGCTTCCTGTCCAATGGCCACAAATTCATTTAAAGCTTCGGCCGAGCGTTTGCGCGAGTCCTGCAAACTTTCACCAGCAAGCAGCATGCCAGGCAGAACCAAAATCGAGGATATATCCGCTTCTCGGCAAAAGTGGACCAATCTCTTGATTTGCTCCTTATTATCCTTTCTAACGGCTGGATCAGGATCATTTATCGCCGGATAGAGACTCGCCGCTTCAAAGGTCCAGTGGATATTGGGATAGGTAAGCCCTAACTTCTGGACTTTTTGCACCTCGGCTACATCTCCACCAATGATCTTTGTCCGGCTGAGCGTACTGTCCATAACTCCATCAAGGTCCATAGCTTCAAAACCGAGGGCACGGGCAATAGCGGCCGCTTCCTCAAGTGCACAGCTCCTTAGAGATTGAATGGCCAAACACGTTTTCATGATCCTCTATTCCCTATCTTAAGAAGGCGCTTTTCATCGTTTTTCGGTAATTATTTGGGTTTTTTCTCGATCACAATAGGCCTGCCTTCGGCGGCCGAACGGTAAGCAGCTTCAATTATTTCTATTGTCCGTGCCCCAACTTCCCCAGGAGATAGGTTCTCTTTTTTCTGACCCCTGATTATTTCAATGAACCGGTTAACAGGACCATCACAAGTGTAATCACCTTCTCCAGGGTTCACGTTCATCTTCAAGACTTGACCATCATCACGGTGAATATCCAAAAGCTCTCGGTAGAGATCCATTCTTAATTCACCCTCACTACCATATATCCGAATATCCAGTTCATGCTTAGGATCATTAGGTGGCTGGGTCCCAGCTCCGGAGATCGAAGCGATGGCGCCATTGTCAAATTTTGCAACCAGGGCATCATACAATTCCACCGGCGCGCCTGGGCCACTCATATAGGCAAACACTTCCGAACCCCGTAAACCTGTCAGCCATAGCAACATGGCGATTGAATGGGAAAGCTGCGAGTACCCTTGCCCGCCACCGGAGACCTCCGGATCACTGTAGTATTTTTTAGGGTCTGGGATTTGGTCTAGTGTATACGGCCATTCCTTGCCGGAATAAAGAGCTCTTAGAGCAGAGCCAATGTGGCAAAGTATATACTCAACCGTGCCAACTACTCCGCTATCGAGATATTCTTTGGCTGTCATAACGATCCGATTGTAATGCCAGCCGGTTGGCACCATTAAGAGCAATCCCTTTTCACCAGCCAATTTCACAAGTTCCCATGACTCACTGGCTTTCAATGTCATTGGCTTCTCCACCAGCACGTGAAGATTAGCGTCAAGAGCGGCTTTGGCCTGCTCATAGTGAAATCCGTGGGGAGAGGAGATTACAACAGCATCGAGTGGTTGCAGCAATAACTGGCGGTAGTCCGGTGTGGCGTATGAAATACCAAAATTATCCTGCACACGATCACGGGATTTTTGCGTTGGGGTGGCAATTCCAACTAATTCGACATCATCGCGGGATTGAAGCGTGGGCATGTGGTTATACTCTGCCCAGTTTCCTGCACCAATAAACCCTACACGCACCTTGGAATCTGGCGCCGGGATCAATGTCATGATGAACATTCCTTCCCAGGGTTCCTAGTAGCATCAAATTGTACAGGGATTTTTTGCAGTGGCTTTAGCATGGTGTTGACATCACAATAAGATAATGCTATCATTCTGGTCATACTGGTAGTACCAGTATGACAGCACAACCATAATAACATCACCAATACATGGTGTCAAGCAGGGATGAATGGGGGAATTACACTCATTGGTGCTGCTAAATTATGCTCTAACTATGAGTGAAGATAAGGGATGTTTATATGTCCTCTACACTTTATGCCGGCGCTGCCCGGCGCGTAATCAATCCTCAATTAGGTACAGCCAAAGCCGGATTAAGGTTATTTGCCGATCCGATCCAGGCGGTTGAGAGCGATCTCACCGGATCTGCCCTGGTTCTCTCAAACGGGGTTACTAAACTAATCATCTTAGCTATCGACCTTTGCGTCCTATCGCTGCAGGAGGCAACTGAGATTCGGAATCAGGTTGCCCAAACTTTAGAAATCCCGCTGGCAAATATCATGTTAAATCTCAGCCATAATCACAGTTCACCAGCATTACCGGGTTGGCTGAGGGACACGTCTGAGCAATTGCGCCTGAAGGAAATATATAAGAAACAGTTAACTCGTTGGCTGGTAGAAGCGGCCGTCGAAGCTGATAAGAATCAAAGGCCGGCTCGCATCGGCGCTGGTCGCGGCGAATCATTAATAGGTGTTTATCGCAGGGAGAGCAATCCGGATGGACGGGATATACTCGGTGAAGTTCCGGAGCATCCAATTGATCCGGCCGTTGGCGTCATTCGGATAGACGACCTGGATGGTAGTCCCATCGCGACATTATTTAGCTACGGTTGTCACCCGGTAACGGTTGGACCACGTTCCATGGTAGCCTCGACAGACTTCCCCGGACCGGCGCGGGATATCATAGAAAGCAGCCTGGGCGGCCTGGCTATCTTTCTTCAGGCTTGTGGTGGAAACATCAACCCAAGGGTGGGCATCGGCTACGAGGTTGACTGTCGTGATGCCAAAAATAGAGTCGGTTTTGAGTTGGGCGGTGAGGTTCTAAAAGTGGCAGCCAACATCCGGACCCATCTTCAGGCCGGCGAGAGAAGGCCCTTAGGCAACGTGCCCAATATCCTGTTCCGGCCCTGGCAGCCTGTTGAGGGGGACAGTTGCACTTACCTCGGGGCGGTTGATGAGATAATCAAGTTAGAGTTTAGCGAATTACCAACTATGGAAAAGGCTGAAGAGATTCGCGAAAAGTGGCAGAAGATCCTGGCTCAAAGAGAAACAGAGGCAGCCCAGGAATGGGAAATCAGGATCGCGGCCAAGTTTTGCGAATGGGCTGAAAACCTCGTCGAAGCAGTAAGGAATGGGCACCCTACACTTGAAGTTGCAACCCAGGCCTTTCGAATAAACGATATTGTGCTAATTGGGATCAGTATGGAAGTGTTCTTTGAAACCGGCCTGGAGATAAAGGCCCACTCCCCCTTTGAGGACACCCTGGTATTGGGTTACAGCAACGGATCGGTCGGATACCTTCCGCGCGCAGAAGATTACCCAAAGGGTGGATGGAAACTTGACCAAAGCTACGCCGTTCCTGACCTTCTTGTTCAAGCGTATACGTTGCCAACAGCACCCCACACCGGATCAGAAAAACGTGTAGTCAAGGGCGTCTCAGCGCTTATCGAACAATTAGATAGCTAAAATCTCTTATGTCCCAAACCCGTGCAACCAGTGGAAGCATTTTTAAGACAATCGATACGGACGAAGGCCTGCTGTCTCAAGTGGTCGCCGATCAGATAAGCGATTTGATCATGTCTGGCGAACTAAAGGAAGGTGATCGCCTTCCTTCTGAGCGCGAGCTGGCCGAGGAAATGGGGGTCAGCCGAACCATCGTGCGTGAGGCTATCAAACTCCTACGTGCGGCCAGATTGCTTAAAGTCCGCGTTGGTATAGGGAGCTTCGTTACATTACCATCTCGGAATATATTTGAAGAGCCGTTACGTCGATTTTCAACACCTGAACGAAGAAAGATTGCCGAATTAATACAACTTCGGGAAGTCATTGAACCGCCAATCACTGCCCTGGCTGCTCAGAATGCCACTCAGGAGGATATTGCAAATCTAGAGCAGGCGCTCGAAGAAATGCAAAAACATATAGCTAATCCACATGAGTACATCCTTGTCGACAATGTCTTTCACAATACATTAGCCCTGGCTACTCACAACAGCTTGTTTCAGTTGATCGTTCAATCTGTTGTCGATCTGCTTCAAGAGAGCCGCCGGTTGGCGGTTTCTTCACCCGGTGCGGCCGAAAGATCTAGTGACCATCACCGACAAATCTTAGCAGCAGTGAAAGCCAGGGACGACGAGGGAGCTCGAAAAGCGATGGTTGCTCACTTGAGCCAGATCAAGCGCGATATTGAGATTGGATTAGAAAGATGGGATAGCCAAACCAACTCCCAAACCCTAGGAAATGACTTTTAATCTTAATTGAGTCGCCCACCCTGGAGAAAAAATGGAAGTCGTTAAACGAGAACGAAACCATGTCGAATAAAAAGAATAAAATCATACCCAACATTAGGGAACGTGTTATCACCACATTACAAGACGCAAAACCTGATCGCCTGCCATTTATCGACCGTCTTGAATTATGGTACTCGTGTCATAGTCGTGCAGGCACATTGCCAAAACGTTTTACCAGCCCGTCTACCGCTGCATCCAGTTCTGTGATTTCCCTTTTTACCGTGCCAATCCCAGAAGGCACGCAGGGCTGGCCTCTGACAGATATTCATCGTGATATTGGTTTTGGGCAACAGATTCAAATGATCTGCCATGCTCGTCGTTTCCACGGCGTTGAATTGGTTTTGGAATTAGACGGTGAAAAATTTTATCATGAACAAGATCCGCTTATCAAATACTTCCCCCGCCTGTTTGATAAAATGATACCCGATAAACCGGGCGAGACAACGGCCAAATTCATCACACCTCAAGGTACGCTAACCACAAAGAGTATAATGACCCCGGAAACTATTGAACAAGGGGGCATTCCTTTAATGATCGAGCACCCCTTTAAAGACATCTCTGACTATCCAGCTTTTGAATATATATTCGAGCATACGGAATTTGTGCCTGAATTTAAATCCGTTCAAGAAACTCAGAAAAAACTGGGCGATATCGGCTTTGTTGTCCCCATGTTGAACCGGATACCATTTCAGCAACTTGTGCTCGATCATGTTGGCGAGATCAGCTTCTTTTATATGATCTTCGATCATCCCGAATTAGTTGATAAGATGATGGCCTTGCTGGACGACGTCATGCTTAACGACCTGGAACAGGTGCAGCAATTTGATTGGCCCTATATCCAGCTTGACGATAATCTTGACGGTTTCATCACCAATCCCCGTTTATTTAAGAAGTATTGTCTGCCATATTATCAGCGCTATTCAGAAATTCTCCATAGGCAAAACAAGAAGGTCGGGAGCCACACCGACGGCAGCCTGAAACCGCTACTTTCGCTCTTGGCAGATAGTGGTTTAGATGTAGCCGAGTCCTTTTCACCGGAACCTCTAACAGATTGCACCTTCGTCGAAGCCCTCGAAGCCTGGCGCGAGACAGGTCCAATGATTTGGGGCGGTATCCCTTCCCCACTGCTGGAACCCAATACTTCAGAAGAGGCGTTTCGTAAAGCTATCGATCATCTATTCGAAAATATAGGAGATACAAGGATCATCCTTGGTATTGGCGACATGGTAATGTCCAATAACTCAATTGATCGGCTCCAATATATCGTAGAAAGAGTAGAAACATTCACATTCTAACTTTCAAATTCGTAGGGAGAGGAAAATCATGTCGCAATTGGAAATAAAACTTTCCGATGAGGATTATCTTGCGCAAAGCTACCTGAAACATATGGTTTTGGACTTTGTCCAAATGCACCATTTCATGCGCGAGCCATTGGTTTTTGACCGGGGAGAAGATATTTGGGTGTGGGATGTCAAAGGAGATAAATATTTAGATGGCATCTCCGGAGTATGGGTGACCAGCTTAGGCCATAGCAATCAACGTGTGAATGATGCGGTTAAGGCGCAACTCGACACCCTGATCTTCGCCTCACCCATATTGTCAACAAACACAAGGGCTATCGAGCTGGTTGAAATGCTGGGCCAAATTGTCCCTGATGGATTGACAACTATCAAAATTCTGAGCGGTGGATCGGAGGCTACTGAGACAGCCATGAAGCTGGTAAGGCAATATTTCGATCAAATCGGATATCCTCATAAAAAGACAATCATATCACGTTACTTAAATTTTCACGGCGTCACCATGGGTGCTTTAACAGCAACGGGTATGGCCAACCGGAAAACACCATTTGAACCTCTTTGTGGAGGCTATCGCCATATCGCTCCTCCTTACTGCATCCGCTGCCCATACAACCTTACCTATCCCGATTGTGATATCTTATGCGCACGAATTTTGGAACAGACTATCATTTATGAAGGTCCGGATAATGTAGCGGCGTTTATGGCCGAACCTATTCAGCTATCGACCGGAAATATTGTTCCACCAGAAGAGTACTGGCCAATCATCCGTGAGATATGCGACAAATATAATGTGATGATAATCCTTGATGAAGTGGCTACGGGCATGGGACGCACCGGTCAGTGGTGGGGATCCGATACTTTCAACTTTGTGCCTGATGTGTTGTGTATGGGAAAGGGTATGGCTGCGGGGTATATGCCTTTATCCGGCGTAGCTTTCCGCGATGAAGTCGCCCAAGTATTTATTTCAGAAGATAACGAACGGGCTTTTGCCGACGGTCACACCTATGGCGGCAACCCAATCGCCTGCGCTGCCGGCATCGCTGTCATACAAGAACTCCATGAACGCAATCTGGTTGAACGTTGTTACCAAATGGGTCAATACTTAATGAAGCGCCTTGAGGATCTGAAGGAATTTGGCATTGTCGGTGATATTCGAGGTGCAGGATTGATGATCGGCGTCGAGTTCGTTAAAGATGCGGAAACCATGGAATCATTCCCCGCCGAACTGGGCTTTGGTGTGCGCGTAGGCCGGCATTGCATCCTGGAAGAGCAGATGCTGATACGTTATGCGCCAAACTGGGTCGCTCTCGCACCGCCGTTTATTATCACTGAAGAAGAAATCGACGATATGGTGTCTCGCCTGAGCAAGTCGATCAAGGCCGTTTTAGCCCAGGTTAGCGTCTAACCTTAACAAGGTTGCTTCTTATGACTATTTCCAGAGAGATACAACTTGAGATTTACCGCCGCATGGTTCGCATCCGCGAATTTGAACTGGCTGCGATGGATCTATTTAAACGTGGCCAGGTCAAAGGTGCCATTCATACTTATATAGGTCAAGAAGCGTCAGGGGTGGGTGTTTGCATGGCATTACGCGAGAGTGATTTAATCGCCGGGACACATCGTAGCCATGGGCATAACATCGCCAAGGGGGCCAAACCTAAACTGATGATGGCCGAAATTTTGGGCAAGGTAACCGGTTACTGTCAGGGGCGCGGTGGATCAATGCACATTGCTGCATTCGACACAGGTAGTTTGGGAGCGCTTGCTGTCGTTGGAGCAGGCATCCCTATTGCCGTTGGCGCCGGCCTGGCCTTTAGCATGAGAAATGAAGATCGGGTCGCGGTACCCTTTACTGGTGAAGGCGGTGCCAATACAGGTAACTGGCACGAAAGCCTCAATATTGCTTCGATCTGGAATTTACCGGTTGTGTTTGTTCTTGAGAACAATCACTATGGCGTCTCGACCAACATCCGAGATACTGCC
Source organism: Anaerolineae bacterium (assembly GCA_028277515.1). The sequence goes on along the minus strand of JANQGC010000250.1, from coordinate 38,089 downwards.
AAAGTAGAAGACCTTTCGGTTAGAGCACAGGCCTACGGCATTCCAGGTGTTCGCGTGGATGGTTTTGACCCTCTTGTCGTTTACCAGGCTGCTCAAGAGGCCGTAGAACGGGCACGTCAGGGTCGGGGACCTACACTATTGGTCACCGAATCATACCGTTTTGAAGGCCACTATGCTGGAGAGCCGGAAGTATACAGGGAAAAAGCTGAGGTTGAGAGTTATCGACGGAAAGATCCAATTCCCCGCTTTGGCCACTACCTACTTGAAAGCGGTTTAGCCACAAAATCAGAGTTGACCCATATCTATGAATCAATCCGGCAGGAAATGATCGAGGCCGTTGATTTTGCCCGTAGAAGTCCAGAACCAGACCCGGAAACAACGATGGAGTACATTTATGCTTAATCAAGAGAGCAAAAGATGGCTCCTGTAAGCAATAAAGATGCAACTTCGCTGGCGACCACCTCGCCTATATTAAGCCCGGATTTGATCCTTCAAGTGCCTGATGGTGTTGTTTCAAAAGAGCTATCCTACCAAGAAGCAATCCGCGAAGCGCTTCGTGAGGAAATGGTTCATGATGAACGTGTATTTCTTATTGGCGAAGATATTGGAATACACGGCGGGGCATTTGGCGTAACCCGGTCCCTTTCCGAGCAGTTTGGGCCGGATCGTGTGCGCAACACCCCGATTTCAGAGAATTCTATTGTCGGCATTGCAACAGGGGCCGCGGTTACCGGCATGCGGCCGGTCATCGAGATCATGTTCGTTGACTTCTCGGGCCTGGCGATGGATCAAATCTGCAACCAGGCAGCTAAGCTCCGTTTTATGACCGGCGGGCAATGTTCGGTGCCTTGGGTATTAAGAATGCCCCAGGGTGGTGGCGCGGGAAAAAGCACCGCTGCACAACACTCCCAAAGCCTGGAAGTCTGGTATGCTCACATCCCTGGACTAAAGGTCGTTCATCCATCTACCCCGTATGACGCCAAAGGCCTGATGAAAGCGGCTATACGGGATGACAACCCGGTTATCTTTTTAGAGCATAAGTATTTGTATTCCTTTCGCGGCCAGGTTCCTATCGACGAATATGTACTGCCTCTTGGCCGGTGCGATATTAAAAGACTGGGTGATGACGTGACCGTTGTCGCTTCCGGCTACATGGTCTGGCATGCGATGCTGGCTGCTGCACAACTGGCTCAGGAAGGTATCAGTGTGGAAGTAGTAGACGTTCGCACGATTAGCCCACTGGACAGGGAGACAATCGGCCGTTCTGCTCGCAAGACTGGCCGTGTAGTTTTGGTAGCCGAAGCCTGTCGCTTATATGGGCCAACAGGTGAATGGGCCATGGTTGTAATTGAAGAAGCTTTCGACAGCTTGATGGCTCCGATTGTTCGCCTCACCGGTCGTGATTCTCCCGTTCCCTTTGCCAACAGCATTGAGAAGGGCATTTGGCCACAAACTGAAGATGTCATTTCTGCCATTGTCAGCGTGATGGATTATTAGGTGAGATGAAACCTCGTATGATCAAAGTTGCAGCCATGATTGGTTCGCCAGACCTGGAACAGGAAACCCTGGCCCTCTACAGCGGCGATCTCGATACGGCATTTCGCAAGATAGCCGCTCTTGGTTATGATGGCGTGGAGTTGATGGCCAAAAACCCGCCCCAGTTAAACGGTGACCAGATCCGGCGTTCTCTAGACCGGCTCGGCCTGGAAATGGTTGGGCTTTGTACCGGGCACGTATTTGGTGAAGATAATCTTGGCCTGGTCGGTCCGGATTCTGAAGTTTGTCGACAGGCGATGCATCGCCTGAAAACTTTCGTTGACTTCGCTGCTAATCATTTTGGCGCAGGTACTTTGGTAAACATCGGACGATCTCGTGGACCGGGCTATGCGGGAAACCCAATAGCAACATTAGACGACATGGCAATCGCCTTTCGTGAAATAGCTGAATATGCGCAAGATCAGGGTGTCAGAATCGTTCTCGAACCAATCAACGTCCACCAGATCAATCACATCCATTCTTCCCAGGATGGAATCGCCATGGTGCAACGGGTTGGACGTGCGAACTTTGGCCTGATGTTAGATGTTTATCACATGAATATTGAGGATGAAGATATCTACAACAGCTTTCGCGAAGCAGGCGATTTATGCTGGTTCGTCCATCTGGCAGACAACAATCGCCATTGGCCTGGCAGTGCACACCTGGACTTTGAACAGATCTTTCGAACATTAAAGGAGGTTGGTTATAAGGGTTATGTCTCCCTTGAAATTTTACCATGGCCTGACTCAGATACTGCTGCCAGGGCCTCTATCGAATCAATACGCCGATATATATAACAGGCATCAAGTCGTTCTAATAATAAGGATTAAGTATGGCCACTGAGTTCTTTATGTCCAAAATGTCGGACCACATGGAAGCCGGTATTATTGTAACCTGGCTTACCAATGAGGGAGACCGGGTAGAAACAGGAGATGCCCTCCTGGAAATTGAAACCGATAAGGCTACAGTCGAGTTAGAAGCGCCAGCCTCAGGGATAATCAAAGGAATTCGCCCCGGCCTTGACCCGGGTACGGCCGTGCCGGTAGGTGAGACGATGGCTTACATAACCGATGAGAACGAAGAAGTTCCGGTCCTTCCACCGTTAGGCGAGGTCACCAAAGCAGTCAAGCCAGCAGCACCAACAGAAGCGCTGGTGCCGGATTCCAAACCAGATCCGGTTGGGGAAGGTTCCAAACGACCTCGTGCAGTGCCTGCCGTACGCAAGCTCGCCAGAGACCTTGGCCTCGATCTGGCTTTGATAAAAGGAACCGGAAACCAGGGACGAATCACTAAGGATGACGTGCACGCCTTCATTGAAGCCCAAAAGGCTGAAACAGTAGAAGAGTCCCCGAAAATATTCGCCTCACCTGTGGCCCGACGTACAGCCACAGAGTTGGGCATCGACCTGGGTAATGTAAAAGGCAGCGGGCCTAAAGGCAAGATAACTCAGGGTGACGTACAGAAAGTCGTTGTTACAAGGACACAACAAGATCCCGCAACCCCTCCAGAAACAGATGATTTTGAATGGCAGGAGCTCACCACTATCCAGCGACTGGCGGGCCAGAGAATGGTTGAAAGCGTACTCGCTGCACCCCAATTCACGCTTGACTCCCAGGTCGATATGACCAATACATTACAATTTCGCCAGGCACAAATGGATCGTATCTTGAGTGCCACCGGGCATCGTCTGTCGATCACCACCATTTTAGCTAAAGCTGTAGCCTTGGCCTTGAAGCAGTTTCCGAGGGCAAACAGTTCCTTCATCGACGGCCGTCTTAAAGTGTACAAAGTCGTTCATATCGGCATCGCAGTTGGTACAGAAGACGGCTTAGTAGTACCGGTCGTCAAACACGCCGACCAAAAATCATTGATTGAGATCACCCAGGAACTTGCCACTTTTAGGGAAAAGGCCAAAAGCTTGCGCTTCAACCCGGAGGATTTTAGTGGCGGAACCTTCACCATTTCAAACCTGGGAATGTTCGGCGTCGATCGCTTCAAGGCAATCCTCAATCCTCCCGAAAGCGCGATTTTAGCCACCGGTCGGATTATCGAAACTCCAGTGGGTATGCCCGACCGGTCCATTTCCTTACGCCCGATGATGAACATAACCCTCAGTGTGGATCACCGTTGCATGGATGGCTTACAAGCAGCCAGCATACTAACCAAAATAAAAGAGTTGCTGGAACAACCATATTTATTCGTTAATTAAACACCGAGGAGAAAGAGCATGTATGAAGAAATACCTGACGATATCGCCTTGAACTTTTATGAAACCATGCTCAGGATTCGCCAGTTTGAGCTATCAGTAGCCGATCTCTTTGCCCGTGGCAAAATCCCTGGCTTCATGCACACTTACGTTGGCGAGGAAGCTGTGGCCACCGGCGTATGTGCCAACTTGGGCATCAAAGACAAAATCACCAGCACTCATCGCGGGCATGGCCATCTTATTGCCAAAGGTGGGCAAGTTGACCTGATGATGGCGGAACTGTTCAGCAAAGGGACCGGTTACAATAAAGGCAAGGGAGGTTCAATGCACATCGCCGAGCCTGATTTGGGTCACCTGGGGGCGAACGCTATCGTTGGTGCCGGTCTGGCACTCATCAACGGAGCGTCATTGACGGCTCAATATCTGGGCACAGATCATGTGGGCGTTTGTTTCTTCGGTGATGGCGCTTCCAACGAGGGCGTGTTTCATGAATCGCTAAACCTCGCATCTGTCTGGAACTTGCCTACTATATTTGTCTGTGAGAACAATGGATATGGTGAATCAACGCCCCAGCATCAACATCAGAAGATCACGGACATCGCTGTTCGTGGCGCCGCTTATGATATGCCGGCCGAAATCGTTGATGGTAGCGATGTTGGTGCTGTTTACCTGGCAACTAAGACAGCCGTCGAACGCGCTCGCCAGGACGGTGGTCCGACTCTGCTGGAATGCAAGACACACCGCTGGCGCGGTCATCATGAGGCAGATAAGCAGGATTATCGACCTCCGGAAGAACTCAAAGAAATCTTGCAACACGACGCTATTAAGCGTTGGCGGAGCGTATTACTAAAGCGCGGTGTTGCTAAAGAAACGCTAGAAGCCATTAACACTAGGGTAGATCAGGAAATGCAAAAGGCAATAAAATTTGCCGAAAGTAGCCCTGAACCCGACCTCTTTGAAGCGTTAACAGACATCACGACGCCACAAACCGAGGAGATGTGAGATGGCCATAATGACCTATCGCGAAGCGATCAGGCAAGCCTTACGGGAAGAATTACAAAATGATGAACTGGTCTTCCTGCTAGGCGAAGATATCGCTGAATTCGGCGGTTCAATGAAAGTTACACTAGGATTGCTTGATGAGTTTGGTCCCAAACGGATTCGAAATACACCCATTTCGGAAATGGCCATTTTAGGTGCCACTGTGGGATCGGCGGCGACAGGATTGAGGCCAGTTGCTGAAATCATGTACAGTGATTTCTTCCCTATGGCCATGGATCCGATTATCAATCAAGCAGCCAAAATGCGGTACATGTTTGGCGGTAAACTGAGTATCCCACTGGTCGTTCGGGCTCCCATGGGCGGGCGGCGTTCGGCTGCTGCCCAACACAGCCAATGCTTGGAGGCATGGTTCATGCATATTCCAGGCATCTTGATCGCCATGCCTTCAAGTCCTTACGATGCAAAGGGCTTGTTGAAGACAGCTATCCGTAATCCCAATCCAGTCATATTCTTTGAAAATAAGATGCTCTATAATATGAAGGGTGAAGTGCCGGTAGAACCTTACTTTGTACCTTTTGGCCAGGCTAACGTAATCCGCGAAGGTGAGGATGTTACAATTGTCGCACTATCTGACATGGTTCAATATTCCTTGAAAGCGGCCGATCAATTGGCGGATCTGGGCATTTCCGCTGAGGTCATCGATCCGCGCACCCTGGCCCCGCTAGATATATCCACCGTCGTCCAATCGGTCAAAAAAACCGGCCGTCTGATTGTGGCCCATGAAGCCAACCTGACCGGTGGTGTAGGTGGTGAAATAACCTCACAAGTCGTATATCAAGCTTTTGATTACCTGCTGGCTCCTGTTGAACGCGTGGCGGCCAAGGATTCACCTGTGCCATTTAACCCGCGTTTGGAGAAAGAAGTATTACCCGATGATAGGGACGTGGTAGCTGCTGCCGGCAGAATTATGGCCTACGACAGCTAACAAGCAAGGTTCAAAAAATGGCTGGAAGAGTTGTTCTTGTACATACATTGCCACCTTTGATCGATGTGTTTAAGAACCTTGCTGAATCGTTGCTCCCTGGCGTCTGGATCAGCCACATCCTCGATGAACCCCTGCTGGAGCAAGTACAACAAAGGGGCGACTTAGCTGCTGAGGATTCACAGCGTTTGCTGAGCCATGTACGGATTGCAACCAGTATAGGTGCCGACGCGGTTCTGGTAACCTGTTCGACGGTGTCGCCTTGTGTGGACGAAATACAACCGAGAATAAAAATCCCGGTTAAAAAGATCGACGAAGCGATGATTTCCCAGGCAGTGAAATCGGGCAGGCGAATCGGCGTTATCGCAACCGCCAGAACTACCCTGGAACCGACCCGATATCTACTCCAGGAGGAAGCAAACCGGCTGAAAAGACCTGTCGAGGTAGAAATGACCCTCGTCGAAGAGGCCCTGCCGGCCTTGATGAAAGGACAGGGTGAAATGCATGATCGCCTTCTCAAAGAAGCGATCCTGGTGTTGGCTAAGGATAGCGATGTGATTGTACTGGCCCAGGCTTCCATGGCCCGCGTGTTGCCTGAAATTACAATATCAGAATGTCCGGTGCCTGTACTTTCCAGCCCACACCTGGCCCTTGAACAATTACGGTCAGTTCTGGCAGCCGAGGTGTAGTTTGCTAAGCTATGCGCCAAACATCAACTGGCTTTTTAGGGAGCTGCCTTTTAGTGAACGGCCAGGCGCCGTGGCCAAAGCTCGCTTTGACGCACTGGAACTTGGGTTTCTATCACCGGAAAAGGTGTCGCCTCTGCTAAACGCCCAGGATGCCTTCGGGCTGCAAATTGTGCTCTTCAACCAGGATGTGCCTGGATTCAATGAAAGCAACCGTGGCTATATGGCTGATCCGGCTTTGCGCGACACCTTCAAACACAAGCTGGACGAAGCGCTTAACTTTGCCCAGCAGCTCAATGTTCACAAAGTAATGCTTTGCGCAGGGGCTGTTGTGCCCGGTATGCCGCAGCAAATCCAACGCGATTGCATTATCGAGAATTTGTCTTATGCAGGACCCCTTGCGGACGATGCTGGTGTGCTTTTGACAACCGAGATGTTGAACCCTATCGATTTTCCTGGTTACTTTATCAATTCAACAGTTGAAGCGTTCAAGATCATTAAAGCCGTCGATCACCCGGCGGTTCGGTTTCAATTTGATACCTACCATATTCAAGTCAGCGAAGGAAATTTAATTACAAAACTTGAGCAAAATAAAGAGTGGATCGGACACATCCAATTTGGCGATGTTCCCGGACGCCTGGCTCCCGGAACCGGTGAAATTAATTTCTCCAATCTACATCAAGTGCTTGAGCGTTTTGGCTATACAAGTTATATCGGCCTGGAGTTTAAATCGGACCTGCCGGGTGATGAGGCTCTAAATTGGGTACCAGATATTTTAAGACGGTCCGAAAATATTGTCGACGAATGAAGGAGTGTAGATCATGGATAAACATTGGCGTCACTATTGCACACTAAGCATTGTTCATTTTATGGCCTTTCCAGATACAATTACCGGTGAAGGGCCAATTGTGGAGACGGTCGAAAAAATCGCCACCGATCCTTTCTTTGATGGAATCGAGATTGGTTGGATTAAGGACCCCGCTGTGCGAGCTGTGACCAGGACAGTATTGGAAAACAGCCATCTCAAAATAGCCCACGGCGCCCAAAGTTCATTGCTATTACAAGGGCTTAACTTAAACAGCTTGAATGATATCGAACGCAATCGTGCTGTAGAACAGTTGAAATCTAATGTCGATGAGGCTGTAGAAATGGGTGCCCAACGCGTGGCATTTCTGTCTGGCCGGGACCCTGGCGATGCCGACCGGCCGGCCGCCTTGGAAGCGCTTCTCCGCTCCGTAAACGAAGTCAGCGCTTACGCAGGTGATAAAGGTCTCGCTTTAACAATGGAAACATTTGATCGCTCAATAGATAAAAAATGCCTGATCGGGCCTAGTGATTATGCGGCCGATTTCGCTTTTGCCGTCCGCCAGGATCACCCTGAGTTTGGCTTGATGTATGACTTGAGCCACCAACCGCTCCTTTTTGAAGAGTCCGAACCAGCATTAACATTGTTGCAAGATGTTCTTGTTCACGCTCATGTGGGCAATTGTGTTGTCGATCCGGATACACCTGGATATGGAGACCTGCATCCACGCTTTGGCTGGCCTGGCGGCTGTAATGATGTCGACGAATTGGTTACCTTTATTCAAGCTCTGTTCAAGATCGGTTTTCTCAAGGAAGGCAAAGCTGAACGGCCGTGGATTGGATTCGAGGTAAAACCACAATCTCCCGCAGAGACACCTGAACAGATTATTGCCGGCACTAAACGAGTTTGGCAAGAAGCCTGGGCCAAAGTTTGATAAAGTTGATTGAATTGACAAAAGGAGTAGCAATGAGTAAACCACGGGTATTTGTTTCCCGCATCATTCCCGATCGAGGCCTGGAGATGATTCGCGCTGTGGCCGACACAGAAATCTGGCCAGACGAGATGCCGCCACCTTATGCAGTATTACTGGAAAAAGTCGCAGGCTTGGATGGCCTGGTCTGTTTATTAACCGACCGGATTGACAGCAACTTAATGGATGCTGCAGGAAAGAATCTTAAGGTGATCAGCCAGATGGCGGTTGGCTTCGATAATATAGATATCCAGGCAGCCACTGCGCGCAACCTTCCCATTGGAAATACCCCAGGGGTATTAACGGATACGACGGCTGATTTTGCATTTACCCTATTGATGGCTGCCGCCCGCAGGGTTGTGGAGGGCGAACGCTTTGTCAAGGCCGGTAAGTGGAAGACCTGGGGGCCGACATTGCTCATGGGTAACGATATCCATGGAGCAATCCTGGGCCTGGTTGGCTTCGGCCGCATTGGCCAGGCGATGGCCAGGCGTGCCGCTGGATTCAATATGCGCATCCTTTATTATGATCCCTCTACCGATGCCGAAGTAGCAGGCGCAGAGAGCTGTACTCTTGAGGAAGTTCTGACGAAAGCCGATTTTGTCAGCCTGCACGTTCCGCTAAATGAAGAAACGCATCATCTTATGAGTGAAGCCGAGTTCAAGATGATGAAACCATCGGCCGTATTGATAAATACCGCCCGTGGCCCAGTGGTTGATCCCAATGCCCTGTACGAAGCATTAAAAGAAGGGGAAATCAGCCACGCCGCGCTGGATGTGACAGAACCAGAACCTATAACAATGGATGATCCTCTATTAGCACTCGATAACTGCTTGATCGTGCCCCACATTGCCAGCTCCAGCATCGCGGCTCGAACAAAAATGGCTTCGATGGCAGCAGAAAATTTGGCAGCAGGACTTAGGGGGGAACGACTACCCAATTGCGTAAATCCCGAAGTATATAATTAAATCCCTTACATTATGCGGTTAAGTAATCGCATAGAGGCAATCAACTCTGGAGAGGAGGAAGAGTAATCTGACCAAATCTTCCTTCTGATAGAATCCTACCTTTTGCCAGTAGAGGCATGGATTCTATGATTTGGTCGGCCGTTGCCGACATCATCACAATTTAATTACAATCGTTCCCAATCAATTCACTATGATATGATGACGGGAGCGATAGGTTTGTGCACCCAGTTGAACTACAGACTTTAGGACAAAACCGGGAAAAGAAAAAGATCCTTTTATGTTGCTGGGAATAACCATCATCAGCGTAAGACTTATCGGGGCATGAGTCGCCTATCGAAAGGTAGATTGGGGGTAGGGAAAAAGGAACTTAATACTCCGTTCGCATGGAGGTTACTCAGATACAAACATTGCCTGCTGTCATTTTGAACGGAGTGAAAAATCTTTTTGCATGTTGAGGAGCAGGTCCAAGTAATCTCACCAAAAAACCTTGACAAATCATCTAGTGCATGATAATATGGTCTTAAATGAGACAATATTGTCTCATTTAAGTCAATGAGGTCCCTTTGAATAAATCTACTAAAGATTCCTTATTGGATGCAGCTGCGACGACATTAGCTCAAAAACCAAGCGCATCGATGAATGAAATTGCTCACGCCGGAGGGGTTGGGCGCGCTACGCTGTACCGCTACTTCCCCAACCGAGAAGCGCTTTTGCGGGAACTGACCATCGAAGCCTTTGAACGGAGCGAGCAAGTCATTGCGCCGATCTTGGCTCAAAAACAAAGCGCCTCTGATATGCTGCGCGATTGCATAACGGTAATGGTTCCCCTTGGTGATCGCTATAACTTCTTGTTGTCAGGGCCGATGTTTGAGGATGATCCCGAAATAATCATGCTTTATGAACGACAGTCGCAAATCTGGATCGGATTGGTTGAGGCATTGAAAAGTGAAGGTGTTGTCGCACCAGATATTCCAACTGCCTGGGTTTCGGCCGCCATTGAAGGATTGATTTACACCGCCTGGTCTTCGGTCCACGATGGCTACATTGCTCGACGAGACGCGCCCGATTTAGTGTTTAGAACCTTGCTCAAGGGACTGTCAGCTTAATACAAGAATCGACAATTACCATGATGGTAAAACAAGAAGCTTTGCAAACGTTTTCCCTGGGTATACTTTTCAAAAGGTTCAAGGGAAGAATATCTTTCACTCTGTTTTTGGTCATCGCGGAAGCGGCCGTCAATTTATTTTTCCCCTTGTTTATGGGCTATGCCATCAATGGATTGCTGGCTTCAAACTACAACGGCCTGATTTCTCTGGCGATTTTAGGTTTTGTTTCCCTGCTGCTTGGATCAGGCCGGCGGCTTTATGATACGCACATCTACTCCGGAATTTATTCCACAGTTGCCCCGGAGTTAGTGGACAAAGAACAAAAAAAAGAGTCATCGGTATCAAAAATAACGGCCAGAACCAACCTATTGACGGAATTTGTAGAGTTCCTGGAAAACTCATTGCCTGAAATTGTGAATAGCTTTGTCGGCTTGTTTGGTACACTGGTGATCATCTCGTCACTTGATTGGAATATCTTTGTTGCCTGTTTGATCGCGACTTTATTTACAATCATGATCTATTTGCTAAGTGGCAAACGAAATTTCCGGCTGAACAAAAGTTACAATGACGAGCTGGAAAAGCAGGTGGATGTATTGACTACTGCCGACAAAAATCGAACGACCGCCCACTTCAAAAACGTGATGCACTGGAACATCAAGTTATCCGATTTTGAAACGTTCAACTTTTCACTCGTGTGGGGCAGTATGATTATTCTGCTGCTGTACGCTTTGTTCGCTGTTATTGATAGTGGTGTCACCACTTACGGCACAATCTTCTCGAGTTTAATGTACGTTTATGAGTATATGGCCAGTGTCATCGCCCTGCCCTTGTTTTATCAACAACTCATTCGGTTGAAAGAGATTTCCAGCAGATTGAACGATTAAGGAGTTAAACATAGGCAGTCTCTTCAAATCAGCTTTAGCGGCAATTGCCGATTTCATTCTCTTTTTCATACTTTGGTTGGTTTTTGACATCAACTGGGTCATCGCCTTCTTTCTCTCCACTCTGATTGTAATTACAGTGTGGTGGATACTGGAATGGGTTATTAATTAGGCCAGCTACTTGCTCAGAAGGCAATCAGATTCCAACCTAATTTGAATATGTCTGGAGATATTAATAATAAAAGCCTATCTAATAATAAATGTTTAGCAATATGCAACAGACTAATAACAAAAATAACCATCAACATTTAATTGAGTTGGATCGAGTTGTCAAAAAGTTCGCTACACCGGCCGGCTCGTTTACGGCGCTCAAAGACATTGATCTGGAAATTAACAGCGGTGAATTTGTGACCATCGTGGGCAAATCGGGCAGTGGCAAATCAACCCTGACCAATATGATAACCGGCATTGATCGACCCTCAGAGGGTAGAGTTTTTGTCGGAGACACCCCCGTTCACACCCTGTCCGAAGGGCAAATGGCCGTTTGGCGAGGTAAAAATCTGGGGATTGTCTTTCAATTTTTCCAGCTTCTACCCATGTTGAGTTTGGTAGAAAATGTCATGCTGCCGATGGACTTTTGCCAGGTATATCATTTTACTGAGCGGGAGCAAAAAGCAATGGCATTATTGGAGCAGGTTGATATGGTTGGGCATGCCCACAAAATGCCGGCGGCCATTTCCGGCGGACAGCAGCAGCGGGTGGCCATTGCTCGCGCCCTGGCTAACGATCCACCGATCATTGTGGCCGATGAGCCAACGGGCAGCCTGGATTCCAAAACTGCCGATTCGATTCTAACTTTGTTCAAACGATTGGTTGACGAAGATAAAACCATTGTGATGGTTACTCACGACAACGACCTGGCCCAGGAAGGCTCCCGCATTGTCACCATTCTAGACGGAAAAATCATTAACGACACAATGTTAAACAGTCGGGATATGGAGAATTGACATGAGAATCCTGGCCCCTCGTTGGCGCAAAGTTATTCGTGATGTATGGCGGAATAAGTCGCGGGCGTTTCTGGTTATCCTCTCGATCGCCGTGGGTATTTTTGCAGTCGGGGTTGTGTCCGGCTCACAGTCGGTATTTCTTAGAGAAATAAACCAGAGCTATACAGCCACCAACCCGGTCAGTGGTCGAGTATTTTTGGCCGATGAGTTTGACAACAAAGTTGTTGAAACCATTGAATCCCTGCCGGAGGTTGAAGCAGCAGAGGGCAAACAGTCCCTTTCTTTTCTCTTCAAAGCCAACTCCGGCGGCGATTGGCGCAGCTTGACCCTAACCGCTGTTGATGATTTTGAAACAATGAAAACGGAAAAAGTGTGGCCAATTAGCGGCGCATGGCCACCGCCAAAAAAGCAGCTTTTGGTCGAGCGAAAGACGCTGGCCTGGATGGGGGTAGATATTGGCGATAGCATCACCATTAAATTTCCAAACAGCAGGAAGGAAAAACAGATTGAAGTTACAGGGATTGTCCATGATCAAAGCCAATTGGCACCTGCATTGACCCGCCAGGGCAGCGGATATATTAATCTGGATACTCTTGAATGGCTGGCCGCTACCCGCAAATTTTACCAGCTTAACTTTGTAGTTGCACAAGACAAACTGGACAAACAACATATTGAGCATGTAGGCGATCAGATAAAAAAGAAACTGGAAAACCAGGCCGACATGTTGGTCCTTTATATTGACATTCCAACACCGGGTGAACATCCATACAACCGCTTCTTAGAATCTATGATGTTGGTACTGAGCGGTCTGGGGGTTTTAGCTTTACTGTTGAGTGGATTTCTGGTGATTAACACTATTTCGGCTTTATTAGCCCAACATATCCGCCAGATTGGCATAATGAAATCGATTGGGGCCACCCGCCCTATGATCATGCAACTTTATTTTGTCACGGTACTTATCTATGGTTTGGTTGCTCTGGTTATTGCCATACCAGCGGGCATTGGTGGAGCCTGGTTGTTTACTAAGTTTATGGCCAATTTTTTCAATATCGATATACAAAGCCATCTCATTCCGCCCACTGTTTATGCAGTGCAGATCGCCATTGGGTTGCTAGTGCCGGTAATAGCAGCCATCTATCCCATTATTTCCGGGACTAGCGTCACAGTGCATGAAGCGATTAGCAATAATGGCAGCAAACAAAATCAGGTGAGCGGAGGGCTAATCGACAGGCTACTGCAGCGATTACGAGGGATATCGCGACCGCTAATGCTTTCGTTGCGTAACACATTCCGCCGAAAAGGAAGACTGGTTTTAACACTGGTAACTTTGACGATCGCCGGGGCCATTTTTATCTCTGTTTTTAATGTACGAGATTCATTAATGGTTTCTTTAGATCGGCTGTTAACTTATTGGCAGTATGACGTTGATGTCCAATTGGTGGATAATTATCGCAGCGAAAAAATCATTCGGATGCTCTCACAAATACCAGGCGTTAGCAAAGTGGAAAGTTGGGGATTTTACCAGGCCAGACGCTTGCGGCCTGATGATCGCCACAGTAAAAACTATAACATCGTGGCACCGTATGCCGATACTGGGATGATTAACCCCGAATTGCGGTCGGGGCGCTGGCTTGAGGTTGACGATACTAACGCGCTGGTCGTTAATACCGACCTGCTTAAAAAGGAACCTGATTTAAAGGTGGGCGATGAAGTCGTCCTTAAATTTGGTCGACGTGAAACGCGCTGGCAAATTGTTGGTGTGGTGCAGGGATTAATGGCCGAACCGCTAATGTACGCCAATTATCCTTTTGCCTCCTATGCAGCCCGCCAGGTTGGTAAGGCAACAACCATTCAGGTGTCTACCAATACAGCGGATGCAACCGGGCAAAAGAGGATAGCCCAACAAATTGAAATGACATTAGACCGGGCCGGGATAAAGGTATCAGAAACTGCTGTGGTTGATGATTTTCGCCAGTCTATGATTTCCGGGTTCAATTTTTTAATCCAGTTTTTGCTATCGATGGCTGTGATCCTGGCCGTGGTGGGCGGCTTAGGGTTATCGGGCACAATGAGTTTGAATGTTTTGGAGCGTGTCCGCGAAATCGGCGTTATGAGAGCGATTGGCGCTTCCGATGGCTCAATCTTACAACTGGTCTTGATCGAAGGGGCCATTATCGGCCTGCTGAGTTGGGTTGCTGCCTCGGCCCTGGCTCTTCCAATCGGCATGTTCGCCAGTAAATTGATCGGGCTTAAATTGATGGAAATGCCGTTAAAGTACACCTTTTCAATCAATGGCGTCCTGATCTGGTTAGTGATTGCCGTGATTGTTGCAATCTTAGCCAGTTATTGGCCTGCTCGCAGTGCGTCCCGGCTGACAGTTCGGGAAGTATTGACGCATGAATAGGAAAAAATCTTGATGAAAGAAGTAGGATACGCAAGATGAGTGGCAATTTTTCAATTTATTAACCTGACTTGTTGTGTAATGAGTCTTGGTTTAGTTGCTTTGGGGATGGGTTTTTTCTAAAGATTCCTTCTGACCATTTAACTGTTTCTCTCCCAAAATACCCCGTCGGCATATCCTTGAATGGTATTGTCATGCAAAGCGCGTTCCAAACGCTTCATTGCCCAACAACAATATTCTCTATTGAGTTCAACACCACAGAACTGCCTTTCAAGTTTTTGTGCTACAACTGCCGTTGTTCCACTCCCTAGGAATGGATCGAACACATAATCGCCGATATTGGAACTTGCTAAAATTAGTTTTGCCATAAGCTTTTCTGGTTTCTGAGTTGGGTGATCGGTATTCTCAGGCATCGACCAAAAAGGAACTGTAACATCCGACCACAAATTTGATGGATATGTCAATCGATATCTCCCATTGTCTGTATCTTTCCAATCTTTTGGCTTTCCATCCTTAGAACGATAAGGAGCTAATACTCGCCGTTTGAGTTTGACGGAGTCAACATTAAAACAATAATTATTATCAACTGTACAAAACCAGATATCTTCTGTATTGTTTTTCCAATTGGTTTTTGCCCCCCGTCCTTTTTCCCTTTCCCATGTAATTCTGTTTCGGACATGCAGATATTTGTCCAAAACTGGAAAAACAAGATTTGATGTTTTCCAATCACTACAGACATAAACTGTGGCTTTGGGTCGAAGGAATGGAAGAATTGAGGAGAGTACGTTTTCAAACCAGGACGAATAATCTGCTGCTTGACGCGAACGAAATACATGTCCATTATAATTTTTTGTTAAATTGTAAGGTGGATCAATTATCATTAGATCCACGAACTGTTTTGGGAGAAATTGCAATACTTCCATAACATCCTGATTGATAACTTGATTAGTAATGTCATCAACGCTTGTTGGTTGTACAAGTCGAATCAGTTTGGAGGCAAGTGTTTCAATTTCGTCATCAGTTAACGTAAGGGTTCTATTTCGTGGTGCGCGTTTTTTTTTCATCGCTAATTCCAATTTAATCAAATGTCATTTGTAGGCGCGTTTCGCTCCATCTACAGTTCCTCCTGATTTAAGATTTTTGAACATGCTGCTTATAAAGTTCACTGTCAATTCGTTGCCGTCAGCGAAACATTCCTTATCGCCAGGTCCGATGGGTGCATTAGAACTGCCCAAGTTCCTGTGCGCGTTTTTTGTTCTTGACAATAGCAAGAAAACAGGAGTTTGATTTCCATACAAGGCCAGGAAATTCGTGCTAATCTGACCAGTATTATATCTTCTGATAGACTTCAATTCTTGCGCAAGTTTAGGTAAAGATGGATTTTCTAATGTCTGAATTTTACAGGGATCATTTACCAAATCGCCCCTTTTTCCCTAGCCATTCAGCATGGTCAGAAGTAAAATCACCATTGGGCATAATCATGACCTTCTTAACGTCATCAAGACCCTGTTCCAGAATCTCAATTCCTTGCTGAAATTGCCCCAGTTCAAGTTTATGAGATACCAGTCCATTCAATGAAATTTGCTTTTGTTTAATTAAATTCAGGGCCTGGTAGGAGTTGCGCACAGATGTAAAAGAAGACAGGAGTGTCAAACCCTTGCGGAAAATCGGAAATGCCTCCATCGTTATTTTCTCTCCCATTGGAGGAACACCAAAAAAAAGTATCTTTCCACCATGGCGAACGAAATCGATGCAGCGACTCATAACCGCAATGACGCCGGTAGCATCAACAACAGCATCATAATCTGCTCGCTGCAATTCATCTAAATCGTTGGTAACAACATCTGCACCCAACTCTGAGGCGAAACTTACCCTGGCAGGATTCATATCAACTACCGTGATTTCAGCGGCGCCATAATGTCTAAGAACTTGCAAAAGTAGCAGGCCGATTGGACCGGCCCCAATAATCAGTATGCTGGAAGCCAGTTCCGGATCTAATCTCTCCACGCCATGTAAGACACAGGAAAGGGGTTCCATAAATGCCCCATACTCGAATGGGATGTCACCAATATCAAATACTGCCTTTTCCGGGGCGACCACATACTGCTCCATACCTCCTGGCTGGGTAACCCCAACAGCAGACCAATTCAAACAAAAATTATGGCGGTTATGTAAACAGTTATAGCAATTATCACAGGCAATATTAGGTTCAACGGCGACCCGGTCGCCCGGTTCAAATCTTGTAACAAAATCCCCTACCTTCTCAACAACCCCTGAAAATTCATGGCCCGGGATTACAGGATAATCCCCCATATATTCTCCGCGAAAAATATGGATATCAGTTCCACAAATGCCACTGGCCATCACCTTTATCAAAACTTCGTCACCTTGAGGTTCGGGCATAGGTATTTGGATTAATTCAAGGTGATTCGGATTAATGATTTTTAATGCTTCCACACCCAGCTCTCCCTTTGCAAGCGCAAAGTAATGATTTGGAATGGTCTATAGTTGAACTGAACTTTTCCATCTGTTACGGCTAGCAGGTTTTGGTTTTCCTCTAATAAGTTCGTTTGCCAGGCTGAATTTACGTGGAAGGTCGTTATTAATTCGGCCGCACCCCGCTGTCCAAGACTATCATATAAGCGCAGAATGATCCCATCCCCATCTTCAGCTTTTTTAATCGTTTCAATGATGATGTTGGGATGATTACAGCGAATCCAAGATTTACCGCTTACATTGGGCAATCCGCGACCCATTGCATTTTGTGGATGGTCGGGGTTAATCTTCACCAATAATGGATTATTTAGAGCATACGCCTTAGCAATGGTTGCACTCCCTACACGCCCTTCATGAGGGAAAAGAGTGTAAGCAAAGCGGTGTTCTCCCTGGTCAGCCACAGGATCAGGGTATGTCGGGCTGCGCAGCAAGCTTAAGCGCATAACAGAATGAGTTCCATCCACACTATCCTGGACATCATAACCATATTTACAATCATTAAGTAAGCTCACCCCATAATTAGCCTCCGATACATCAGCCCATTTGTGAGCACATGTTTCAAAACGCGCCCAATCCCAGCTTGTATTACGATGAGTAGGACGTTGTACATGTCCCCATTGAACTTCATACGTCGCAAATGAGGTCAGAATATTCACAGGAAAAGCAACCTTCAACAAAACATGCTCTTGCTGCCAGTTTATCCAGTTTTCAAATATCAATTCAGGGCTTTTAGCGGTTAATGAAATGCGCTGCACATATTCACTTGCAAGAATTCGGCGGCGAATGAGCAACGTTACACGCAATGGTCCTTTTTCTACAACTTCTATAGAGCTTGCCGGATCGGCGAACCAAACACGATCATCATAATAAATGTCAATGTCCCAGGCATCCCAACGCATAGGACGATCTTCAAATGCCTGGAATTGGTTAGCAATTTGGCCTTTGGGCAAAATTTCTCGAATATTCTTTTTATCGAATATTCGCGTAATATCCCCCTGTTGATCGAACTGCACTCTTATCCAGGCATTCTCAAGATGCCTCTCACTAACCGATAATGTACTTTCAAATTCTCTTGGAATGCCATCTATGGCCTCGAAGCTGGTAATGCTGTATGGATTCAATTCTCCCGGATCGAGGAGAACACCACCATCGACCTTTTGTGTTCTTGCCGGGCTACCACCAACCTTAGCCAATAATGGTAAATCTTCTTGCTCAATAAACAGCAGATCATTTCGGTTCACGGGGGCGCAGTTGGCAATTTGCAGCGCATCCGTTGTGCTGTTTCCAAGCACTTCTAACACGTGCTCGCGAACTTCCTGTCCAATTTCCCGGACCTCCTGATATTGAGCCAATGAATCCACATAGACTTCGTTGATACTGCTGCCGGGGATAATGTCGTGAAACTGGTTCAGGCATACAAGTTCCCAGGACTTTGCTAATTTGCCGTCAGGATAGCGGTACCCATCGTCAAGAGCCTCAGCCAAAACAGCGAGAAACTCAGCATTTTGCAGCAGGATTTCCGATTTGCGATTGGCACGTTTATTCCGCGCTTGCGTCGTATAGGTTCCCCGGTGATATTCCAGATATAACTCCCCGTTCCACACTGGCAATACATCGCCAAATTGTTCATCTAGATCTTCAAAAAATGCCCTGGCTGTTCCAAATTGAATTCGTGGCACTCCTGGGAAATTGGCCATTTCCTGGACATTTTCCAGCATTTCCTCTGTTGGTCCACCGCCACCATCCCCATGTCCAAAAGCCATTAGCACCGGTGGGGATTTCCCCAAACGTCCCAAGTCCTTCTGTTGGAAGTTAGTCCAGGTTCGCACAGCCTCTTCAGGCGTTACCCGGGCATTATACGTGCTGGCATAGGAATTTTCAGAATCGGTTGTCGTACTATAATGAGTCAATACCCTTGTGCCATCCAATCCCTGCCACCAGAAAGAGTCGTAGGGCATGCGATTATATTGGCTCCAACCAATTTTAATTGTGAAAAAGTATTCCAACCCCGCCTGTTTGATTAATTGGGGAAGATTCCAGGCATAGCCAAACACATCGGGTAACCAGAGAATCGGAGAATCCTTCCCCTTTCCGAAATGGCGTTGAAAGAAGCTGCGCCCTAACAAGAACTGCCGGGCTAAAGATTCGGAACCAGTAATATTACAGTCCGCTTCAACCCACATGCCGCCAATGGCCTCCCATTGGCCATCAACAACTTTTTGTTTGATACTTTCAAAGAGCTTCGGGTAATCCTGGCGAACGTAATCATAGAGTTGAGGCTGGCTTTGGGTAAACTTGAACTCCGGAAAACGTTCCATCAAGTTGATGACATTATGGAATGTACGTCCAGCCTTGCGTCTGGTCTGGCCAAGTGTCCAAAGCCAGGCGACATCAATATGGGCATGCCCAACGGCCGTCACGTCCATATTGATCGGCATTCCAGCTTGTTTAACCGCCTCCTGCAAAATTTTATGGGCCAGGGGAACACTTAAATAGAATTCATCCTCCAGAGGCGCTTTTGTTTCCAATGTGGTGAAGGCTTCGTTTAATCCACTCAAGAGATAAGACTTTGTGGGGTGATCATCATTTAGCTGGCCGGCAATACCGATTGCAATCCGTGCTGTAGCGATGAACGCACGTAGCTTCGTTTCTATTTGCACAAGAAAGCAAGGACGCAAATAAAGTTGTGTTTGACTGTCCGGCTCTCGCCAGCCTCCTAATCCTGTCCATCCATGAAGCGCAAGTAAATGCTCACGGCCGTCTCGATAATTATCCGGGATGACAATTTCGTGATGATACCGGTCGCAGGAAGCTAGCGCAGTTCCATCTATATACGCTAATGCTTCCGGATGGATAAAATCACCTGAATCCCCGAGGGGCAGATACAAGGCGACGGGCAAGGAACTATCCCAATCTTGCGGACAGGAAAAACGCGTTCTTAACACAAAATCTGTGCGCCATTTCCCCCAATAAGAATGGAACGGTATTTTATCCCAATGATGGTCGTCAATATCAGGCGAAATTGGGGGATCAATTTCAGGGCTTGCCAACTCCCGGTATAAAAAAGGTGCGAGTGGTTCTCGGTTGGTATACACCAGTGGAGATATTAATTCTAAACGTTGAGTGACCTTTTCTAAAGTCCAGCGAATCTTATGTTTCATAACAGTTAATCATTTAGATTTCATTTCAGCCTTTCAAGTATCTCTTCTCGCGCGCAACGAATCTCATTTAACGATTGATCTAACTTCTGGCGGCTCATCTCAACATTCATTATTGGCTCAAACGGCCGCTGGAATCATTTCCGGCTCAGCAAGTAACTGCAACAATGAATCAAGATGTTTTTCATAAATCTCCCTGGGCGTACTCTCCTTTAACGAGCATAAGGCGGCCGCTCTACCCACTACTGTTCCCATTTGCGCTGTACACATCATCGTTCTTACGGGTGCTAATCCGACATGAGTGACGCTGATATTGCGTCCGGCCATGAACAAATTCGTGATATTTCTCGAATAGAAACAGCGATATGGGATAGGATAAGGTTTAATCTCCTGGTACCAACCAGGGGCGACATGCGACCATCTGTCCCACTGTGGGTCGTCAAAGGCCACAGATCGAAACGATTCATCTCCCCAGAAGTGCGTATTCACCGGGTGGGGAAAATGAAGATCAAAGTACCAGGTCGCTGTTGCACTACCATCAGGCAGCAGTTGATGCTCCAATATGTGGTTTTGGTCAAGAATGAAATCTCCCATTAATCGTTTCGACTCTCTCTTGCCGGTGACATAACCGATCCAGGCTAAATGTGTTTTTGCCCATCTTTCTTGATCACCGCTTCGATTTTTCAGAAAAGACCAGGTCCCGAAAATTGAGCGCAACATATGGTCACGAATCTGTTCTCCATAGATCGTATTATCCAAATGGAAACCGCCTTCCCAATTCCAACCGCCGGCAAAGGCAACCCCTTCCTTTTTGGGCTGAGGCCATTTGGGAGCCGGCACTTCAAACTGATCGTTACTTTCAATCGGCATTGCCCACGGAGTTTCCGAAAAGGCAGATTCGCTTTCATCTTCAGCCGCCCACCAGTACAATGAATTTCCTAAAAAAATTTCATCCGGCTCGACTGGTGCGAAAGGTTCATCAAATTCCGAACGCCCTTCACGACCCTGGCGATATTCCGCGCCTGCTTTGAGACCAACCAGGCTGTCACCCGTGCAATCTGAAAATAAATGACCTCTAAACCGGAAGAGCTTCCCTGAAGTAACTTCCAAGGCGATTACAGCGCTAATTTCGCTGCCCGACATTTCCACATCCACAATACTCATATGCGTAAAACCGGATAAATTAGCCTGGTTTCTGACCACCTCATTTCTAAGCGCGTCTGCATCAGCGATGTCCGTATAGGCACGCACCGGTTGCCGCGCCGATAACTCCACCATGACATCACCATTTCGTGGAAAGGGCGGTTTCCGGAGATGACGAATGGGATTAACACGGATTTCGGAGCTGCCCGGTCCTCCAAAGACGGGGCGGTCTTGAATCAGGGCAACGCGCAAACCATGTCGGGCGGCAGATAATGCTGCAGAAAGACCGGCAAATCCGCCTCCGGCCACAACCAAATCATATTCACCAGCGTCCGCGGGGCCTGCCTCCCACCCCAGCAAAGCCCCTCGTAGGGCAGTTAAATATGGTCCATCATTAGGAGGATAAAAATCTCCAGCTTCCTCATGAACAAACAAGATGGCATCACAACGGCCGTCAAACCCCATCAAATCATGAAGGGCAGCGTCTATATTATATGATCCGATATCTATTCGTCCGGCGATTTGCCAGTGCCATTCACCATCCTCATCAGCGCCCAAAATTTCAGGGAGTATTTGACCGTCAATTTTGACCTGAAAAGCGCCAGGCCGTTTCCCACCCGTTAACGGGGGAAAATTTGAAGGGTATTTAACCCAATCTCGCGTCCGCACAAAAACCTTGTAGCTGCCTAATCTGGGCAATTGAATGTCTGTCGTCGCATCGCCAACCGGATTGCCTAATCCATGAGCCAATAAAAAAGGAGAACCCATTGATTCAATAAATTGGGTATCTATCTCCCATCCTCCTAAATCAGCGAAACTTTCTGCCTCGACCAGAAGAAGCATTTTGCGCAGTTTTTGAGCGAAGGCAAACAAAGACAATTCTTGAGAATTTTGTATAAGTGGTCCAGCTACTTGTCTTAATTCGTTTTCACCAACCATATATTTTTCCTCAATGTTGTGAGTTGTAAACCCTTATCTCGTATAAACGAGCACTGTCAGCAAAAATATTTCTTGTTACAGTTCTTAGTGCGTCTTCTCGACCAACTTGTACATGCTCCTGTCCACCTGACCCATTCGTTGCCAGCACTTCCAGCCGCAGTCCATCCGTGGTAACCGGCTCAATATAAATCCTATTATGTCGCTGGTAGTTTCCATACCGCTCATAAATCTGACGCCAACCACCATCCGGCTCTTGAACCCAAAGGCGATAATCTTTGACACAAGTGGATGCTGTCCAAAACTCCGGAAGCTGGGAAATTTGAACATTGAGATTTGTATCAAATGAAAGGTGTATCGAATCAAAAGTTTGAGGTCGGTCCCAAGAGAGATCTAAACATTGCGGATAGCTTTGGTCAGGATCGGATACCCATAGATTCGGCATATCCACAGGCCAGGCCAGGCCATTAACGACATTTCTAGCGGGATATGGATGTGGGATTGGTTCGATTTGGACGGCATAGGAGAACCACTTATCCTGAATCCACTGTTCATGAGCCGGTAAATCACATTCATCAATTGAGAAACAATGCATATGTTGATTTTTAGGTTCCGGACCACCTGGGGCAATATGCAAATGCTGTGCAGTTGCGCCCGTTGGATGGTTTACAGCCTGGGCAATCATGATGCCTTGGGCAGGCTTTAGGCAGACACGCAGCGGTTTTCCGGATGTTACATCTATGTTGAAATTAAAAGGAATCCACCCCTCAAAAGATGGGGGAACAGATAGTGTGCTTCCACCATATGCTTTCCCATGTGCCATATCCCAAATGCGATCAATTTCTTGCAGTTCAGCATAAACCTCAATGGCTTCACTCCTCTCATTCTTGAAATAGAAAGAGATGGTTTCCACATGAGAATTTGCTCCCGGAAAAACTTGGGCTCTGTGTTTATCAAGCGGCTGCCATCTCTGGTTGTCCGGGCCACCGAAATTGAGGGCTGCTTCGCTTGTAGCCGTGGCAGCAGCTTGAAGGGCCAGGTCTTCTGAATCCTGGTTTTTATAACCCAGGACATTGATGTCATCCCGCAGAAGATGCTGTTGAATATTTTTGATGTGCTGGTTTTCAGGATCGGCCGCCTGTCTCGGGGTTAATTTATTTTTAAGCGCATAAGCAGCCGCTGTGCCCACTGCCTGCCCCAAATTGCCCAATGGCTGCTGAACGCGCATGGCGCCCAATGCGATATGAGTCACGCTTACATTGCGACCGGCCATCCAGAGGTTCTCCACATTACGACTGTACATGGCGCGCAAAGGTAAGGTAAAGGGAGGAATCCGGCGCCAACTGCGATAATGTTCGTCAACATCACCCCGTTCTCCAGGTTCTTCTTTATTTAATATCCCTCCTCCGATATGAAGATCGATATACCATCCTGCATAACACACCGCATCCGGCCAATGGCTATCTTCATGACAATCATGTTCCGTAACAATGACATCACCCATTAAGCGCCGGCTCTCCCGTTTTCCAGGAACCATTCCCACCCAATCCAGCACATAAGTCCTGGCAATTTCCCGTTCCGGACTGTAATTCTTAATATAATTCCAAACACCAAGCACATGGCTGAGCAGTTCGTCACGAATCTCACTGTTATTGTCTATGATATGGAAAGGATTACAGACCTCCAGCCACCAATATCCTCCATAAAGCGGCCGTTTAATATGCATAACCTGGCGAGCCGGCCCTATTTCCTCCAAACTTTTATAGATAGTCACCCAATCAGGCGGGTTGTAAGGGACCTCCCTGCCGATATCTTTGGCCGACATAGTGATCGTACTGCCCATCGTAATATCATCGCTTTTCAAAGGAGCTAACGGCTCATTGAACTCAGATCGTGCTTCCCGCCCATAGCGAAATTCAGCCCCCGCTAAGAACCCTATCGTGCCATCACCCGTGCAGTCTGCGAAATGCTTGGCCCGGAAAATCATTTCCTTTTCACTTCCTAACTGGCTGGCATGAACCTGTTTGATGCGCCGGGGTCCCTTTTTGTTCGCCTCATCTATGGGGGCACAATCAACCGCTCTGACACTTGTATTTAAAAAGGAAGTTAAGTTAGATTGTTGGCGGATCTTTTCATACAATACAAAATCATAATGACGATTTGTAATGCCATGATCAAAGAGGTGGGCATGGTTTGTCGCGCGGTCCTCCAGAAGGATCTCTTCAATGATGCCTGTTTCACGACCCCAGGCTTGAGTATTAGATGAACCTAAAGGTACGACCCGAATTTCGCTAGAGGAATTCCCGCCAAATACAGGCCGCTCTTGGATAATAGCTGTATCAATACCCTTGCGGGCTGCTGCAAGAGCGGCGCACATCCCCGCAATACCGCCGCCAATTACGACAAACTCGAATTCATGGGTGCTGCTTTCTTTTTTGTTAATCGACATAGCATTCTCTTGATCGAAAAAATTCAATCTAATATTCCCCTCTTCGCAGATAACGGACATAACGAGCAATCGTATGGGGCGTTGCCGACACAAGCTTGTCGGTTTCTCCACGGTTTTGAATGTATGTAAATAATTTACCCATACGTACGTCTTGATAGATAGCTGGCTTACGCAAAGAGGGATTTGATTCACCCAAAACAAGGTAATTGTTGTAGGCAAAGATAGGCGTGTCGACAACCCCAATAATCCAACCGGGTTGTCCCGATCCGGAGATTTGGCGTTCCATATCCCTCAATTGGTCGGAAGTTGTTATCCTGACAAAAGGGGAATATGGATAATGGTTACAATACCACATATTGAGCACCACAAACTTGTCATCGTTGTATAAGATTTGGTTAGGTCCTTGGGCTACCGATGAGATCACATATTCAAAACCTGCGGCAGCAATCGCCTCCCACAAAGCTGTTGGTTTTTTCTTCCAGGCTCCAGGAAGAGCATCCAAATAACAATATACGCCGCGTGGGGCAAAGCGTTCACCGGCAATGTGGGCAATTTCATCCCTGGCTTCCTTCATCATGCCGGCGATTTTTTGAGGATCTCCAAGCGATTCGGCGATGATGCCATATCCCCCTGAGTGCAGAACAGGTTCGCACAAGCCCAGCATTCCACCTTCTTCTATTGGAATGTGAATTGGTTCTACACAGTCCGGCTCGAAAACGTATCGTGGTGCCTGCACACCTAATCCAACATGCACATTCGTTAATGCCGCTAAATCCATGACGTTGTATTGGGCATCATTGTGAGACAATTCACCGGAATGGAAAACGAGAGAGGTTAAGATCTTTCCCTGCTTAGCCCACTGTTCAAGCTGGTTGTCGCTCGGCTGAAGATCGTATGGAGAGTGTGGAGGCTGCGGCAATGTGCTTTTTGTTTGGGAGACAAATCGCCCCACGGGTCGGGCGGGTTCGATTACTTGAAAGGGGATATTATTTTTGAAGAGGGGAAAAAGTTCTTCATCACTGCGAGCACCACCGATAGGCCCTCCGGCATAACGGCCGAACACCATTTTCTGTTGCTTCTCCATAGCGATTGGAGCTAACCGCTCACATGTTTCATCCAAATGGGTTCCACAGACTTGAATCCGGGATTCTTGTAAGGCATAAGGCAGCCAGTAGCTGGCTAAAACCGGCTCGCATAAATCGACGGCCGAAATTTGCGAATTCCACCGTTGGGCGATTCTAAAGGTGAGTGAATCATAATTATCATCCTCAGTTAGCCTTTCCGCCGTTTCCATTACTAAACCCGCTTGCTCCCATAAACCAAATTCAGCCGTCTCCGCAGCCACAGTCCACAATTTTCTAACCCCTAATTGGACCAGCCTGTTTATATCGCCTCTGGCCAACTCCAGGGGCAATGCCAGCGCGTCCCGAAAAACGGCTTCCGGAAAAGCATATTGTGTATAACCATACTGAAGCCCAGGCGGGATTCCCTGCAATTGATACACCACCACTTGCGCCGGTAAATCTATACCCAGCCTCTGGGCGCACGCCGTATATAGGGTCACCAAGGAACCTTTTGCATCGAAAATTTCATGTGCACAGCTTTGAATAAGAGATGAAAACGAGGTCAATTCATCCAATCTTATTACCGTTGTTTCAAATTGGGCGAGGGCGCGGGCAATCGTCTGATAATGACGGCCGCCTAATAATGTGCTGCCATAAATAGAAAATAACCCTCCCCCTCCTTGGGTAATGACCGGTGTATCATCCAGAGTATAAAATCCCCCTTTCGGCGGCGCTGTGTAATACACATCGAAAAGTGCCCCGGCTTTTTTACATAATCCTCCAATCGTGGCTGCAGCTAAATCTTTATGATGGTTGCTAAATCTGGCTAGTAATAAGAACAGCTTTTTTTTCTTTTGCACCGGTAATCGTGACATCATTCCTCATCAGCTTATAAAAAGACCATGTTAATTCCTCGTTACAAGAGCGATAAATGGATTTCGCGGTTACGAGGTTTACCCATTTAAATAAACAAGATTCACTTATGAAGCTCCATTCTATAAATTCATACTGCTGTCAATTCGCCATTTATCTAAAAAATCATGGTTTAAGCGAATCCCCAACCCTGGCCCTTTGGGCAGTGAAATTTCCCCATCATGAAACGCAAAGCCTTCCTCAATCAGCTCATCTCGGAGTGGATTTGGACGTCGGTTGTATTCCAAGGTAAGAAAATTCGGGATTGCTGCGCTTAAATGCAATGAGGCTGCCAGAAATATGGCGCTCCCTACACCGTGGGGAGCCAATGGAATAGTGTGGGCCTCTGCCAAAGTCGCCACCTTACGGGCGGCGCTAATTCCCCCAACCCGCGAGATATTGGGCTGAACAACATCAACCGCTCGCCTGGTGATCAATTCTTTAAAATTATAATGCGTTGCCTCACCTTCTCCGGCAGCCAACGGAATTGATATATCTCGTTTTAGGCCGATGTAAGCATCAACATCTTCGGCCGGAAATGGCTCTTCAAACCAATAAATTCGGTATGGTTCTAGTCGACGCCCAAAATCAAGAGCCGTAAAAACATCATATGCACCATTGGCATCGAGCATGATTTCGATCTTCTCTCCCAAAACTGTTCGTAGTTCACGAATCAAATCCAGATCTTCATCATAATTGGGTTTGCCAACCTTTACTTTGATGGCAGTGAATCCGGCATCCACAAAAGATCGCGCCAGGGAAATAGCATCATTCCTTTTTTCCATGATTGGAACTGGACTGGCATAAGTATTGATCCTTTCCCGAAATTTGCCTCCCAGCAATTGGTATACAGGCAGATTAAGAATTTTTCCAGCCAAATCCCACAAAGCAATATCAATCCCAGAAATCGCCTCCATATTAAATCCGCGATTTTGCCCATTCAGCCGGCCAATGTGATATAAACGCTGCCATAAGGCATTGATGTTTATTGGGTTTTCACCGAGCAAAACCGGTTTAAAAAGTGTATCAATTATTTGTTTCGTCACCTGGGGAGCCATTGTCGCCAGGCACTCGCCGACACCAACATTTCCATCTTCATCTTCAATCTCAACGATAGTGGCAAAGGACCCATCCCGCGGTGTTACCTGGGCATGCGGAATGGGCCAGAGCACGTGATGGGGTATGTCTTGCTCTCTCGGATATAGATCTTTGTAATAGAGGGCTAAAGAATAGGTGCGGACGTCGACAATCTTTGACATGTGATTCCCATTTAATTAAGCGTCTAAAATGCGGGCTTTCATCCACTTGTGCATATTAAAAAAATCTGACACGGTGTTTCCCGGATGAACAAGGGTATCAAATTGCGCTCTATCCGCCTCATCTAAAGCCATTTCCAGAACAGGCAAGGCGGAATCTAAGTGTTCCATTGCTCGGGGGCCGAAGATCGGCGCTGTTACACCAGGTTGATCTTTAACCCACAACAATGCCAGTTGCGCGGAGCTAATCCCCCGCTCCTCAGCTATATTTTCTAATTCGGCGGCGACCTCTATTGAACGATGAGTGACCCGTTGTTTGATAAAATTCCCCAAACGCTCAGCACGTGATCCTTTTGGGAAATCACGGTCGGCATATTTATAACGTCCGGCCAGGATTCCTCCGGCTAATGGTGACCAGGGCAGCAACGCCATACCATGTCGTTGGCAAAGGGGAATTAACTCGTTTTCTAATCGACGGTCCAGCAAATTGTATGGCGATTGCTCGCTGATATAGCGGGTGATATTTAGCCTTTCGCTGATTGCCAAAGCTTCCATGACCATCCATGCCGGATGATTTGAACAACCGATGTAACGCACCTTGCCGGCACGTACTAAATCATCAAAGGCTCGCAGGGTTTCATCTTGAGGAATCGTTAGATCCGGCCTGTGCAATTGATATAGATCAATGTGATCGGTCTGCAAGCGGGTGAGGGAATCATCACAAGCTTTTATGATATGGTAGCGTGAGACGCCCCCATCATTGGGTCCCTTCCCCATGGGATTGAAGACCTTGGTGGCCAACACTATCTGGTCTCTACGGCCGATTTTCTTGAGCGCTTTACCCACGATGCGCTCACTTTCACCATTGTTGTAGATATCGGCCGTATCAATGAAATTTATTCCACCGGCAATGGCTCTTTCAATAATCTGTAGAGATTCTTCTTCAGCGGTGGGTCCGCCAAAATTCATTGCTCCCAAACAGAGCGGAGAAACTTTTACACCGGTTCTTCCTAACAATCTATATTCCATCATCTTCCTACGCAAGTTTTTTGCTAATCAACTGATTCCGTTTTTAATAATAAAGATGCTTCACCAACCTTCCCTACCCGCTGTAGAACATCATCCAACCAGGCTCGAAGTTCTGTTAAAAGGGAATCGACGATGTTTTTGTATTCCTTATTTAGAACAATGTTGTTCAATTCAAAGGAATCTGTTTCAAGATTGAATAATTGGATGGGCGAACGAGCATATAAATCTGCAATCAGCTTATACCTTCCCCGACGAATGCAAAGTTCATCATGTTCGATAATTACCGCTTCTCTATTTTTCTGTGGCCGGCCAAGCAAGTATGGAGCGTAACTAATGCCTTCGGCCGTTGACGCCGGAGCGGCACCACATAGCTCCATTAAGGTTGGGAAAAAGTCAACAGATGAGAAATATCGCTCTGTACGGACGCCTTGTTTTCCTCCCGGAACACGCACGATGAGGGGCACGTGGATCGATTCTTCATTCATCGTCCCTTTGCCGAAGTATCCATGAGCACCGGCCATTTCGCCATGATCGGAGGTAAAAATGACAATCGTGTCATCGGCCAAATCAAGTTCTTCTAATTTGTCCAAAATTCGACCCAGGGCGGCATCAATATGCGTAATCTCCCCAAAATACGCGTCAACAAATTCGCGCCAATTTGGATCAAAATCCCAGATGCCTACATGGTAGTGGATGTCTTTGTTGGTGATATTCGGCCGTTCCCGCAACTCCTTTGATTGGTACAATTGCAAATATTCCACTGGTGGTGTGCAAGGGGGATGAGGAGCCTGATAAGCTACAAACATACAAAACGGTTTTTGTGTATCATCATTCTTAATCCCATCTAACCGTTCACAAACCAGATCTGTTAAAGCATCCGTTTCATGCCCAGGCATCTCAATAACTGCATCCGGATCATCCTCCCAAATCACTCCTTTCCAATGATCGACATGCCCACTTTCCCAACCCATAAATTGTTGGAAACCGGCACGCTGATCGAATGGAATCCAACGCTTCCCCCCACCCGGACCGACATTACCGCCTACTTTCTCTTTCCCTTGCCCGGACAAATGCCATTTCCCAACATACGACGTGAAGTAACCGGCCTGATTTAATAAATCCGGCAGCTTCACCTCGCCGGAAGGAATTCGATAATTGTTATTAGTAACGCCTGTCTGGCACGGATAACGCCCTGTAAACAGTGTTGCTCGATAAGGTGTGCACAGGGGACAGGCGGTATAGGCATTCTCAAATAGAATGCCCTCTTCGGCGAGGCGGTTCATATTAGGTGTCAGCACATCTTTATTACCATATGCTCCCGTCCAGTTTGCACCTAATTGATCCGGGAAAATAAACAAAATATTGGGCTTTTTCATAACGATTTTTCACTACCTAATTTTTCTTCTTTAATGCGCGTTGGTGGTGAGCTTCCTTTGGTTTTGCTGCCTCACGATGGTGAAAAGCAACCTTACCCCTGCCTTCCGGACCTACTTTTCCAATTTGCCCGCGACCTGTCATGGGTTGTCGTGTACCGTCCATTTCCGGATATACATATTGGTCAAACCATTGTTCAAGTCGGAAACGTAGAGATTGAACGAGTACTACTTTCTGTTCTTGGGTCAAAGAAAATTCACGCTCGTCGCGCAGCAAATTCACACATTCTCCGGGATCATTGATGAGGTCATATAGTTCATGGGGGCCGTAAGGATAGTGATGAATATACTTCCATTCCTTTGTGCGAATCATTCGAGCGGGACCATATTCATCATAGACCACTACAAAATCATGGTCTTCGATTTCTGTTCCTCGGAGAATTCCAGCAAAGCTTCTTCCAGGCAAGTCATCTGTTTCAGGAGCATTGATAGCGAGATACTCAAGCAGAGTAGGCATAAAATCATAACCGCTGAGAAGGGCATCACTTTCTAGCCCTGCGGGAATTTGCCCAGGTTGGCTGATAATTGCAGGAACCTTTACTGAGGTATCATACAAATTTAATGGCAGGGTTGCATTTCCCTTACCCCAAATGCCGTGGTGGCCACAATTGAATCCATTATCACTTAAGAATACAATCAATGTACTTTCTCTAAGTTCGTTTTGTTCCAACCAATCGAGAATCCGTCCAACATTGGCATCCATCGCCGTTACAGCAGCAAAATATCCTTTGAGGTGCTCACGAATGGGAATCGGCTCATCACCTCGGCGAGACATATGCCTGGTAAACTGTAATTCGTAAAATCCCATTCCAGGATGCATTGGTTCCTGTGGGCATGATTCAAACAGGCAATCATCATAACTATCGACGATGTCTTGGGGATGTTG
This sequence comes from Anaerolineae bacterium, assembly GCA_028277515.1. The sequence continues at coordinate 6,777 of JANQGC010000250.1, read as the reverse complement.
GTCAACCCAGGGGCTATGCGGTGCGGTGTAATGCACACCTAAATAAAAAGGCTTATTATTTGCGCTTTCTTGTTGTAAGAATTCTATGCCAGCGTCAGTAATCGCATCAGATAAGTATTCGGGAACCTCAACGATTTCTCCGTTTATCACCATTTCGCTATGGTAATAAGCGCCACCTCCCCGGGGAGTTACATTCCAAAAGGAAAATCCTTTTTGCGGCCGTGTGCTGGCACCAAGATGCCATTTGCCGGCGATACCACAAACATAACCTTGTTTTGCTAAAATTTCGGTGTATGCTAATTGCCCGGCAAGATACTCAATCTCCGCACCCCCGGATTTGGGGTCATTTCCTCCCCGAATCCAATCCATTACACCATGTTGGGAAGGTATACGACCTGTCAGGAGGGACGCTCTGGCAGGGGAGCAGACTGGCGATGTACAAAAAAAGTTAGTAAAGCGAATGCCTTCGCTAGCAATTTTGTCAAGATTGGGAGTCCTGATCTCCGGGTTGCCGGCGCATCCCATTGCCCAATAACCCTGGTCATCAGTCAAAATAAAAACAATATTAGGTCTTTCCGGATCAAAGCTGGCCATCGTTGACTCCAATTTTTATTAAGCTGTGCCCGCTTTCGGTAAATCATGGATGCCCTTTAAAGATAAATCAGGAGCAAAGTGACAATTGACGTAATGTCCGGGTTTGACTTCTCTTAATTCAGGAGAATCTTCACGGCAAATACTCTCTGCATAAGGACAACGGGGATGAAAATAACATCCTGATGGGGGATTTGACGGGTCTGCAACTTCACCGCCCAAAATTATCCTTTCAGAACGAAACCTTGGGTCAGGAATAGGCACGGAAGAAAGTAATGATTCTGTATATGGATGAAGGGGTTCTTCATAGAGATTCACGGTCTCAGCTAATTCAACTATTTTTCCTACATACATGACCGCAACCCGATCACTAATGTGTTTGACGACACTCAAATCATGGGCGACAAACAAATAAGTTAAACCTAATTCGTCTTGCAAATCGATCATCAAGTTCAATATTTGGGCTTGAACAGAAACATCAAGGGCGGAAACAGGCTCATCAGCGATCACCATCTCCGGATTAAGTGCCAGCGCCCTGGCAATTCCGATGCGCTGGCGCTGTCCGCCGCTAAAAGCATGTGGGTAACGGTTCATGAATGCCGGGGGTAAACCGACTCTTTTAAGCAGTTCCGAAACCCGATCAATGCGCTCCTGCCGATTTTTCGTGCCATGTACCAATAAAGGTTCCCCGATGATGTCAAACAAGGTCATTCGTGGATTAAGCGAGGAAAACGGATCCTGAAAAATCATTTGCACTTTCTGTCGCAAAAAATCCAATTTAGATTTTGGCAACTCGGCAACATTAATCCGGCCGTTGTCTTGACTCCGAAAATTTATTTCCCCTCCTGTTGGTTTCAAGGCTCGGATAATGCAGCGAGATGTTGTTGTTTTCCCACATCCGCTTTCACCAACAAGGGATAACGTTTCCCCTTTTTGAATTTGAAAATTTAATCCATCGACGGCATGAACATAGCCAACAACTTTTCTGCGAAAGCCCTTCTTAATTGGGAAGTACATCCGTAAGTTTTTCACTTCTAACAAGGCCCGGCCGTTTTGATTGTTCACGATACCAACTCCTGCTGATTCGCGTTTTCAATTTTCGGGTCAGGGGGATGGTGGAGGAAACAGCTAACTCTTTGCTTCGTTGAAATCGGCTTCATTTCCGGTTCCCAGCGGTCACATGTTCCGGGGATAAAATCTGGACATCTTGGATGAAAAGCGCAGCCTTTAGGCCTGCTGTAAGGGTGAGGGATCGTTCCGCTAATAGTGGCCAGCTTCGTTCGTGGTTTAGACATAATACTTGGCACAGATGCCAACAATTTACGAGTGTAGGGATGTTTGGGTGTATGAAAAATTTCGTCCACCGGACCAACTTCGACAACACGGCCGAGATACATGACTACGACATCATCAGCCATTTCGGCAATAACACCCATATTATGGGTAATTAGGATCGTTGCCATGTGCCGCTCTTCCTGGATCTCCCGAAGAAGGTCCAAAATTTGGGCCTGGGTTGTTACATCTAACGCTGTTGTTGGCTCATCGGCAATTAATATGGTCGGATCACTGCTTAAAGCCATTGCGATCATGGCTCTCTGCCGTAACCCCCCACTTAATTGGAAGGGGTATGAGTCAATTCGCTGCTCCGGATTCGGAATGCCCACGGAGCCTAACCCTTTTATCGCTTTCTGACGGGCGTCATCCTTGCTAAGGTCTTCATGGAGGCGAATGGCTTCCACAATTTGGTTTCCGATTGTATGAACCGGGCTGAAAGAGGTCATCGGCTCCTGAAAAACAAGGGCAATTTCTGCGCCTTGTATTTTGCGCATTTCTGCTCCATATGGATCCAACCTGGCAATATCTACCCCGACTTGGTTGCCAGGATCGAACTGCCCTTGAAGTTTATGGAGGATAATTTCACCATTTACAATGCGCCCTGGCCTTTGTACCAGTTGCAAAATTGATAAAGCCGTGACGCTTTTACCACAACCACTTTCCCCAACCACGCCCAGCGTTTTGCCGGGATACAGTGTAAAACTCACCCCATCAACAGCCTTTGTTGTACCCTCATCCTGGAAAAAGTAGGTTTTCAAATCCTTTACGGTCAGGATTGCCGCATTACCATTGTTCATTATCATTTCCTATTGACCATATGGATCTGCGGCATCACGCAAACCATCTCCCAAAAAATTGAAAGCCAGGATTGAAATGATGACCGGAATGGCCGGGATCAATAACCAGGGAGCTGAGGCGACGCTTTGAATATTTTGAGCATCCTGCAAAAGAACTCCCCAGCTAATTGCCGGCGGACGTAGACCTAAACCCAGGAAACTTAAAGCGGTCTCACTGATAATCATAATGGGCAATGCTAAGGTCGTGGCCGCAATGATATGGCTCGTAAATGAGGGGGTCATATGGCGGAAGACAATCCGCGCCTGGCTGCAACCTATTAATTCGGCCGCCGTCACAAAATCCTCCTCTCGTAATGAGAGAAAACGGCCGCGAACAACCCGCGCCAGACCGGTCCACCCGATCAATGAAATGATGATCGTGATGACAAAATAAACTTGATTGACGCTCCAGGTCGTCGGCATGGCCGCTGCCAAACCCATCCATAAGGGAATAGCGGGAATAGCTCGCAGTATTTCAATAATCCTCTGGATGATGTTATCGACAAGTCCACCATAATACCCGGATATGCCGCCTAAAACGACACCAAGCAGAAGGCTTAAGGCAACCCCCACCAGACCAATTGTTAACGATATCCGAGTGGCATAGGACAACCGCGACCATAAATCTCGACCCAATTGATCCGTGCCTAGAAGAAATAGAGTATCTTCTGCCGCAGCACCATCAACGCCCAATAAATGAATATTTGTTGGAATTACTCCTAAGAATTTATATTCAAACCCTTCAGCAAAAAAAATGACGCGATATATCACATCCGGATTTGGAACATATTCACGTTTAAATGTTAATGGATCGCGTTCACCTTCAATCCCTAACACATGTGGATAAAACCTTCCCTCGTAAAACCAATGGATAGGCTGAGGAGGCATTAGTGAGCGAAAAGCCTCAGAAGCATTCGGGTCTGCGTAAGCAATAAAATCGGCAAAAATGACAGCAAGATAGAATAGAATCACGACGACTGCGCCAGTCATCGCTAGACGATGTTTACGAAACCGCCACCACATCAACTGCCATTGGGTGGCAACGGCAATACGCTCTTCGGCGGTAGTGACATCTTCATCTCCAAGACCTGGCAATTCTTTTGTTGGAAGTGCGTTGAGATCTACTTCGCTCATATTCAATGTTCCAGACGAATTCGCGGATCAACCCATATTAAGATTAAGTCCGAGATCAAAGTGCCTACAACCGTTAAGATGCCCAGTAACAAAACAATCGTGCCGGCAAGAAACATATCCTGGGAAATTAAAGATTTGTACAGAATTGGACCAAGTGTAGGTAGGCTAATGACTAAGGATACAATGACCGCACCGCCAATGACCTGCGGTAAGAGGTAGCCAATCGTGCTGGCGAATGGATTTAGGGCGACCCGAACCGGATATTTCAAAATCACCCGTCTCTCCGACAACCCTTTTGCCCTGGCGGTTATCACATACGGTTTTCTTAGCTCATCCAGCAGATTGGCGCGCATGATACGAATAAGTGAAGCTGTTCCAGCCAACCCTAGTACCAAAGCAGGCAGCCACAGATGCTTTAACATATCCCAGAATTTAGCCATGCTCCATGGTGCGTCTTGATATTCCGGTGAAAAAAGACCCCCGATATTGGCATTGAAAAATCGAAAGCCGAGATACATAAGGACGAGAGCCAATAAAAAGTTGGGGACGGCCAGGCCAATAAACCCGATGAAGGTGGCGGCATAATCACCGGCCGAATATTGGCGTACGGCCGAGTAAATACCAATCGGTAATGCGACAGCCCATGTCAATAATATCGCTGAGGTGGACACAGCTATTGTCATCCATATGCGATCCCCAATGACTTCGGTCACCGGGCGGCCCCACTCCATCGAAACACCAAAGTTTCCTTGCAGCATCTGACCTATCCAACGGAGATATTGAACGTACAGCGGTTTATCCAGACCATATTGGGCACGGAGACTCTCCGCCAATTCTGTAGAAGTCGTATCCCCCTGAGCGGCCGTTGCGGCAATATATGCAGTTACATAATCCCCTGGCGGCAGTTGAATGATGGCAAAGGAGATCATACTAATAACAATGATGGTCAGAAAGGCTATTAACGATCGCCGGGCGAGATAAGCCAACATAAGCTCTAACTCCCTAAAAAAAGAAAATGAGATTTGGATGCTATCCTACGAAGACAGCACCCAAAATTACCAACCGAATATACCTATTGGTCTTTAAAGTAAAGTGTTGATGGGTGGGAAATACTTGGCGTCCAGGGGTCCGTACCGAAGATCATCCTTGGAGCGACATTGCCTAAATCATCATTAACAATGCGGACACCCATGGTTGCCGGGGATAATCCGACCAAACCAATGGCCCACGTCTCTTCAACATATTCTTTCCAAAGTTGTTTCCCTAATTCAATTCGCTCCTCTTCCGGCAAGCTGGGAGCCGTCTGCCAGCGCAGCATCCAGTCCTTCATCTCGGGAGAAGGTTCTTCACCAGACTCTCCGGCGGTAACAAACCATTCACCCCACAAGGGACCAAAGGCGTTTTCGGCATCAATGGGGAACAAGTTATTGGAAGTGGCGAACATACGATCCGTATTGCCGTTGTCCCATAACTGAACCTGGTGTTCATTGTTCTGATGTCGAGTATTCGCCAGGCTGCGTTCGAGAGCCAATATGTTGATGTCAATGCCCACTTCCCTCAGATGCTCTTTGAGCATTTCAGCGATTTTATCGTAAGGCACAAATGATCCGCTGATCGCTTCCACCTCAATAACCAGGCGGCCTTCCCCGTCGGATCGTAAACGAAATCCTTCGCTATCTTTTTGGTCTAAGCCAATGCTGTCCAAGAGCGCATTCGCTTGTTCAAGATCTTTTTCATGCCAAAGTGTTCGGTATTCATCCCCAGGATAATAGGGATTTTCCGGAGCCGGGATGGGTGAGCCGGGGGTGCCAAGTCCAAGGAAAAAGGCTTCGTTTAACTGATCCCGGTCAAAAGCCAGTGATAAGGCATGACGAAAGTCCTTATTAGCGAATAGTTGCTGGATTTCCGGATCTTCATTATAGGTCATATTAAAACGCCACTGGACATTTGACCCATACGCGGCCGGGTCGAGGTGTACGTTATAGCCGCCACGTTCTGCATTTTCTACATACAAAGGCAGTTTCTGAAGATCGACATGCCGGGCCTGGAAATCATACTCCCCGGCAATAGCACGCAGATTTAGCACTTCCAAATCTTCCGCAATCGCAAATTGCACTTTGTCAATGTATGGAAGCTGGTTGCCCTCGGTGTCAACAGCGAAGTAATAGGGGTTTCTCTCGATGATCCATGTCGGATTATTGAGTGGCTGCACCGTTTTCCAAGGTGTTGCAACCGGCAATTCGGGGTTCAACTCCCATCTATTCTTTGAAATGAAATAATTTACCCATCCGTCAAACCCTTCTTCAGCCGCTTGCGCTTCAAGATCCTCCACAGGAATGAAGTCCGGATGGAATTGTTCTAGATAGTGAGCCGGCGCAAAACCACCCATGCCCTGGAACCCCCAACTTGAATGTGAAGCAATATTGGCAAAGCTGGCCAGGACTTCAGGGAACAGGTAATGGGGTTCCTCGAATTTATAGGCGATAGTATAATCGTCGATTTTCTCAATGGTCCCTGGTTTGCCATTCACCGATAGAGCGACGGTTGGTGCGCCAACAATCGCTTCATTCTGATACACATGCTCATACCAAAACATGAAGTCATCGGCCGTCAACGGTTCGCCATCCGACCATTTCAACCCTTCTCGGAGATAGAGCACAATGGTTTTTCCATCATCCTGGAATTCATACCCCTCGGCTAAGTTGGGAACAACCTCATTCATTGTATAATCAAAGAACAGTGGGCGGTCGATTACTGCGAAGCGCTTTCCGTTCCATGCATCTCCCGGTCCGGTAAAACCGCGATGCAAGGTGCCTCCGTAGGTGCCGATGGCTTCGAAGGGCTCAAGCACCAATGGTTCATCAGGTAAACGCTCTTCAAC
>JANQGC010000190.1 GCA_028277515.1 Anaerolineae bacterium | reverse complement strand
TCTTCCTTGATGCCTGCCGTTTTGCCGAAAACGCCTGGTTTATCAAGATGCGTGAGGAAGGCTATGCCGATAAAACGCCCCTGGCCATTGCCCAGGAGATGTTCAGCTATGTTGACGGCTGCACCATGAGCGCCAAGAAGGATGGCCTGGCCAATATCGGCGGTTTCCTCGCTCTGAATGATGATGCATTGGCTCAGACATGCAAAAATATGCTGATCTTGAGTGAAGGGTTCCCCACCTATGGCGGACTGGCCGGTTACGATTTAGAAGCCATCGCTGTCGGCTTGCATGAAGTTGTCCAGGAAGATTATCTGCGCTATCGCATACGATCGGTGGCTTATTTGGGAGAAATCCTGACTGATGCGGGAATTCCCATCGTCCAGCCCCCTGGCGGCCATGCCATCTACATTGACGCTATGAATATGCTGCCCCATATTCCGCAAACCGAATACCCGGCCTGGGCGCTATCGCTCATCCTTTATCTGGAAGGAGGTATTCGTTCCGTGGAGATTGGGTCTGTGATGTTTGGGCAACAGCCGGACGGCAGCGAAAAACCGGCGGCGATGGAACTGGTGCGCCTGGCTTTTCCGCGCCGGGTTTACACGCAGAGCCACGTCGACTACCTGGCCGAGGTTCTGCTGCATGTCAACAAGATGAAAGATGACATTCGTGGCTTACGTATTGTTCAATCGCCCCCCGTGTTGCGTCATTTTTCTGCCCGCCTAGAACCGGCACATAATAAGTTATTGGCCTAATCCTCCAGGTATTTTATCGCACCTGCTTTTCCAAATAGCGCGCATAGAATGATGGCCAAGGCTCATCAGGGGCTTCTGAGGCTTGCAGCTTGCTCAGGTGGACCATGAGATAAGTTATTTCGCTGATCGTCAGATCCGTTTCCAGCAAGGGAGGGAGTTTATCCTTAAGGTTTTCAGCATACCAGAGTGGCCATTCGGGATCGAGGCCATCCGTTTCGATAAATGCCGCATGGTGAGCTGCGGCCGTTTCTTGTAATATTTGTACAATTGCTTCTCTTTTTTCATCTAGTTTCATCATTGTGGTGATCTGAGCCTCCTTGCAGACCCAATTGAAAAATCCTGCTCCAAGAAAATGAAGCAGGATTTTCACAAATTATTCAAGCATGTCGTTAGATCAGTGACGTCGAGTTTGAGGATTGGATCCTGATTTTTGCATAGTTTTGAACTCAATCAGGGGACATGCACAAATCACTACATACAGATTGTGTTCTAGTTTCCTTATTTAGGTCCAGCATTAATTATTGCTTGGCTGCTTCCTTCCTTGTATTTTTCAAAGTTTTCTTTAAAGAGATTGGCTAGTTTGCGGGCTTGATTATCATAGGCTGTTGCGTCTGGCCATGTTTTCTTTGGTATCAAAACTTCCGATGGAACCTGTGGACAGGAGGTTGGTACGGCAAGGCCGAATAGTTCATCAACAACATAATCCACACTGTTTAAGGAACCATCGTGGATAGCGTCAATGATTGCTCGTGTATATTTGAGACTGATACGTGACCCAATTCCGAAAGGCCCACCTGTCCAGCCTGTGTTAACCAACCAGGCCTTGGAATCATGTTTTTCCATTTTTTCAGCCAATAATTCGGCATACTTACTGGGGTGCCAAACCATAAAGGCGGCGCCGAAGCAAGCCGAAAAAGTGGCTTCCGGATCGGTGACTCCCACCTCGGTTCCTGCTACCTTTGCGGTATAGCCACTGATGAAGTGATACATCGCTTGTTCGGGAGTGAGCTTGCTTACAGGTGGCAGGACGCCAAAGGCATCCGCTGTTAGCAAGATAATGTTCTTGGGATGCCCACCAACACAAGGTATCTTGGCATTAGGAATAAACTCGATGGGATATGAAGCCCGCGTGTTTTGGGTGATGGAAACGTCTGTGTAATCAACTTCGTGTGTCTTTTCATCATATACAACATTTTCCAGTACCGTGCCATATCTTATGGCGCTGTAGATCTCTGGCTCATTTTCCGCCGAGAGGTCTATTGCCTTAGCATAGCAACCCCCTTCAATGTTAAAAATGCCATCATCTGTCCAGCAATGTTCGTCGTCGCCGATGAGTTGGCGGCGTTGGTCGGCCGAAAGCGTGGTTTTACCCGTTCCTGAAAGGCCAAAGAAAAGCGATACATCATTATCGATTCCTTCGTTGGCTGAACAGTGCATGGACAGCACGCCCTTCTTGGGCATGATATAATTCATAACGGTAAATACGCCCTTTTTCATTTCACCGGCGTATTCAGTACCCAGAATAACGATTTCTTGCTTCTCAAATGAGAGATCTACGCTGGTCTTAGAAGTCATGCCCGTCGTGAATCGGTTGGCGGGGAATTGCCCGGCATTGAAAATGACATAGTCCGGCTCGCCAAATGTCGCCAACTGCTCTTCCGTTGGTCGAATGAGCATGTTGTACATGAACAAAGCGTGATACGGCCGCGTACAAATGATTCGAACTTTGATTTGCCCTTCATCATCCCATCCGCCATACCCATCAACGACGTATAACTTATCAAGGAGATTCAAATAATCTAACGCCCGTTCTCGATTGATTTGAAAGGTGTGTTCGTCCACAGCAATGTTGATATTACCCCACCAGATGTCATCCTTCGAATCCGGATGTTCTACGATTCGTTTGTCTTTCGGGCTACGTCCCGTCTTTTCTCCAGAGCGAACCATAAGCGCTCCGACATCAGAAATCGCTGCTTCGGGTTCGTAAGCTAAGGCTTCTTCGTAAAGGATCGGTGGGGAAGCATTGCGCAGAATGTTAGTCACATCAATATTGTGATTTTTTAAATTAAACTCGTTTGTCATCTTGAACTCCTTGTTAAGATATGATTGGGTGCCTGGCTGACAGGCATCATTGGTCTTTCTCTTTTTTGCTTTGGCTAGAAGGTTGGCCGGAATTCGGCTGTTTCCTTCTCTTTCATTCAACGACTGAGTAGTTCCCGTCCGAGAATCGCCAAAACACGACCCACTGTACAAAAGGGGCGGATCTCAATCGCGAGATGATAGTTAAAAAACCAGCCCTCCATATACCCAATGAGATAGGCTGAGCTTATAAGCTTAGATTAATAAAACTAGTCTGAGGGGAATGAACTATCTCATCACCCTTAATTTACGGCAAAAGCCTGGGGTTAAATTGACCATGGTATGTTATATTGTGCAAGTTTTTGGTCAATGTGCAACCGTGCTCATTGTAAGGTCCATCTTTCAATTTAGCAAGTGAGATATGTCATCTAATACATATGATTATTGTCATAGCAATAGAAAAAAAGACCAATAAAAACTGAGGCGTGACATCAGCTAAATGTCGTATTAAAAACCTCCGATAAACGGCTATCAGACACTCAATAGAGCATTCCATTATTGATTTCCATCAAAAAACGCACCAATGGTTGAACACCGGATGTGGATAAATGTTCCGGGGAAATTTATCTCAATTCGAATTCTCCCTTTTATTTTGGGCATTCTCCTGTTTCCTGGGTTCACTCTGATCCATGCTCAGGAGGATGTTAACACCGTTGGGAGCCAACCAAATACCTTTGAGAGATTGACCACCAAGCCGTGCGGTACACAAATTTTCACACCATTCCCTGGATATGAAGAAGAGCTTCTCTGTGCAGAGGACCAATATCCGGCAACAGCAGCAGCCGAGGTCGAAACTGATATAATACCCCAAACCGATGGAACGCTTACGATAAAAAGTCCTACGCCTATAAGTAGTACACCCATAGCAACAGCCACGAATACTTCAATGCCTTACGTCACAAATACTTCAACTTCAATACCTTTCGCAACGGGCACACTCAGGCCTACCAATACACCCCCACCCGATATTGTGGTACGCTTTCAGCGGACGACCTATAGCATTGCCGGCCAACTTGTTGGAGTGCGGGTAGCAACATTCGATGCTGATGACGACGTAATAGATGATCATGACCAAAAACTGTATACGGATCATTTGGGGAGCGTTGTTGCCGTTGGCTGGTGGGGAAATGATAATTATATCATGGGTGATGTAATTCGCTATGAACCGTTTGGGGGCTACCGGGGCACGATCCCGGATGAAACCAATCCCTCAATAACAGATCGAGGCTTTACCGGGCACAAGGAAAACCGGGATATCGGGCTGACCTATATGAACGCCAGGTATTTCATGCCTTATATATACCGGTATCTCTCACCCGACAGTATTGTACCTGATCCGGCCAACCCGCAAAGCCTGAACCGCTACAGCTATGTGCGCAACGCTCCAATCAATTATACTGATCCGTCGGGTCATGATCGTTGCGGTTCGGCAGGCACGGTATGCAATGATGAATTGCCCTCAATATATAAGATACTCTCGGATTGGAGAACTTCTGGAGCCACTGAAAATCCCAACCGCACTGGGACACTTGTTGCCCCTATTTATCTTGAGGGTGCCTTGCTTGGCAAGATGTATGTAATGCCTCCTGTCATCGGCCGTTGTCTCAGCGCCCGGCGCGACGACAGAGTGGTACCAGCCGGTACACCAACCGGGGCAAATCTTCTCCTGTCCCTGGGATCAAACCCAGTTACAAGACCGGATGACCCAGCAGCTCGACCTCCTTTCTAGCTCATTGCAGTTCTTTACCGACAGTTCTGTCACGGTCCAACATGTACAGTGGAGCATGAACAGCGGCCAATCCCAAAGTTCAGGCTCGACGAGCACGCATTCCTATGACTAAAGTTTTAGCATGAGCGCCGGGATCATTCCCAAAGATGGACCTGGTTACGAGATTCCCGACAACTACAGCTACAATGAAAGCACAGCTACTTCCACGCTCAACACCTCGACCTCCTCAGTTGGCGCCTCAACGGGTGTGGCGGTTACCAAGCCGGGAACCTTCCGCAGCAGTTCCCTGTATCAATACCGTGTGGAACCTTTCATCTTTGGTACCGCGCCCCCACAAGGTACGGTTCAGGAAATCGATACGCAAACGGATAATCAGACGACCGGTGCCCTGCACACAGCCTATGCCGCCGATCCAGCGGACAGCCTGGCCGGTTCGTGGTGGACATCCGACGCCAGCCCGTATACGCAGTATATCGACGTCGCGTTAAACCACCCGTCGCGCTGGGCGCTCAGCCGGCCAACCAACTCCGTGAGCGAGGAAAATTTGAACTGCCTCAATGTCAGTGGCCCGCTGTATAACTGCCTGGCGATCAACCAGCCTGTTGCAGGGGATATATGGAACAGTTCATTCTATTGGATGCGCGGGCTGTTCACCACTGTAGAAGGTACCTCAGACCCGCAGCGCAACTATGCAGATGTGGGTGATGATGTGTTCCTGCAAGCGCGCGTCTACAACTACAGCTTGAAGGACATGGACCCCGAAAGTGAGATTCGTGTTCGTTTTTATCGTCAGGAACTTGACGGCACAACGCCAACCGGTGACAGTGTGCTCATTGAAGATGTCAAGGCCAGCCCACTACCCGGTTTCAATTCGGATGCCAGTCCCGATTCGCCCAACTGGCTGACGGTTACGACGTCATTTGAAGCGACCGATGATATGGCGGAGAAGTATCACTTTTTTTGGGTAGAAGATGCATCTGGCAATATGATCGGCGAACTCCCCGGTCATGGATTGAGCGAACTGCCGGAAACGCTAACCGCTATCGACGATGTTTCCCTGGAGGAAGTCACGATTGAAGGGAACGACGGCAATCCGCAAACCGTATCCTTTAGTAACAATGTTGGCTTCTTGCATCAGAAGTTCTACATTGCTTCAGAGTCAACATCTAATTCGGAGCCTGCGGGCACGCTGAGCATTGAAAATGCCAGGGTGACGGTTGGTCAGCCTGGCGAACAGAACAGTTTGCCGGAACCGGTGGACGGTCCAGGAGAGCAGGTGATTGTGTCGGCCGATGTGGTCGCCAACGGCGGCTCGGCCAATGGTATTGTCGTACACTTTGGCAAAGGCCATCCGCTACGAGGGAATCACGCTTTCGATATTGAGTCTATTCCCTTCATCAGAGAGGGCGACTCAAATCATCTAAGTGTACCCTATAAAGCCTCGACCTGCGGCACGCATGAGATCGTGATTGTGGCCAATCCCAGGCGTGACAGTGAGACCCTGGCTAAGACCAGCTTTGTTGTGCCGTGTTTGAGTTACTTCCCAGTATTGCCAATATCGGCCGGGAAACCATATTAGCCCTGCCTACAAGCCACCGAAAAGAAGAACGTCAACCCGAGTTTTTGCATAATACACCCATTCCTATAACAAAATCTGCAGCTCACGCGCACGGGCCACGGCCGCTGTGCGATTATGCACGCCCAGCTTGCCGTAAATATTGCTGGTATGCCATTTAATCGTTGGCAGCGAGAGTACCAGTTCGCCGGCTATCTCCCTGTTAGACATTCCCGTCGCGATGAGGGTCAGGATTTCCAGTTCGCGCTCGCCGAGCGGCTCGATCAATGCCGGCTGTGGATTAATGAGCCTGTCCTGATCTTGCCGATGGGTTGAAGATTGGTCAAAAGCAGCAATTAAGGATTCCTGGTAACTTTTCATCCCTGCACCTTCAACCTTTATCCTTTTAATTATTTCTCCTACGTCGGCATCAACAAAAATGCGAATGAACCGCCCCTTTTCACCGAGGGAGAGCGCTTTTTGCATATGGTCGTCTGCCCGGGTCAGTTGGTTGAGCTGCTGGTAAGCCAGGCCAGTCAATATTTGGATTTCAATTTGCAGATCGTGGCGCTGCAAGCGTTGGGCCTCGGCTTGCAGCGGCAGCAAGAGCTTGAGGGCCGATTTCGCTTTCTGCCGGGCGAGGTATAGACGGGCCAGAATGATGAACTCATATTTGCGCAGATGTCCTTCGATGATGTCACTGCGGTCCTGGAGCGCTTCAGGATAAATCTTGTCTGGGATTTGCCGTTCGGCACACCAGGCAGAAACGGCATTGAGATCGCCCTGCAATAATTTTAAGTAAGCCTCAGTCATGGCGACGGCTATATCGTCAAACTGCGTGCCTTCTGACCGGATGGCAATTTGACGCGCGCGCTCCAAAGCTGCGAGCGCGTCCGCGGGTTCGCCCAGCGCCTGTTTGATGCGTGCAAGCCAGATGATACCTGCCATTCCGGAAATTTCGCGCCACCGTTCCGCCAGAGCAAGACCCGTTTCGGCATGGTGCAAGGCAGTGGGTAAATCGTTCCATTCGTAATAGATGCGTGCCAGACCGATGTGCGGTTCGCCGGCAATGGGCAGCGGCCGTTCTTGGTCATCAGTGGCGAAGACCAAGGCTTGATCATAAATGCGCTTGGCGTGGAAAAGATCCCCTTGCCGCCAGGCCTGGTTGGCCATTCGCATCCAGGCAGAAACGGCAATGGCCATATTGCCTGCTTGCTGGCTGAGTTGGGCGGTCTGCTCCAATACCTGCCAGCCTTCATCGAGCCGACCATGGAAAATATAGGCGATACCAAGGATCCAGGTAGCCATACCCCGTAAAAAGGTCCGCTCAGAGCTAAGCTGCCTTTGTGCCTTTTGCGCCAGACGGATAGATTCGGTGCCATCTCCTTGATAAAGCAATAACAGGCTGTGCACTAAATCCATTTCACCAGGTGCCTCCTCTGCCTGCACGTACTGGAGTACCTTCTGAGTTTCTTCTACGGTATGACCTTCCATGATCAAGGTGCAGGCATAGTAGAGGCTCAAAAACGGCCGTTTTGCCAGTTCTGCCTCTGGTAATGTCGCCACCCAGCGCATAAAAGTCACCTGCTCGCTACGCATCAGCATCGTTTCCGCTGCATCTTCAATCATGCCGGCTGCGCTGCTAAAATCTTCGGCCAACAAAGCGTGAGCAATGGCTTCATCCTGCAAACCACGCTCTGCAAACCAGGCTGCTGCCCGTTGGTGCAAAAGAGGCACCAGGTCCGGTGCGGTTTGCGCCAACCGCTGCCGTAGTAAATCAGCAAACAGACGGTGATAGCGATACCAATGTCGTTCCTGGTCGAGGGGGACGATAAAGAGATTGGCGGAGTCGAGGTGTTCAAGAATCGCCTGACAATCATGATCGAGGATTGAGGATTGAAGATCAGATTCCGCAGGTTTTACTCTTGAATCTTCAATCATTAATCTTGCACAAAGCGGCGCACAAAGTCGTTCCAGAACGGCCGTTTGCAGCAAAAATTTTTTAATCTTATCCGGCTGACGGGAGAGAACCTCTTCCATGAGGTAATCCAGGATATAGCGGTTGCTGCCGCTGAAACTGCGCACAAATTGAGCGGGGTCCGAACGGTCTTGCAGAGAAACAGCGGCCATTTGTAAGCCGGCAATCCAGCCTTCTGTCCGGCGGTTTAGCGTTTCCACGTCAGTGGCCGTAAGCGATAAAGCCATCGTTTGGATGAGAAAGTTCGCGGCTTCCTCCGGCGTAAATCGTAAATCTTGTTGGCGGAGTTCAAGCAGTTGTCCGCGAGCACGCCAGCGGGCTAAGGGCAGCGGTGGGTCGGCGCGCGTGGTGATAATCAGATGTATAGGGGCCGGCATATTTTCGAGCAGGAAGGTGATGCTTTCGTGAATCATCCGGTTTTGGATGAGATGGTAATCGTCAAGCACGAAAATGAGCCGGGAGTTTGCTGCTTTGCTTTGGGTGATGCCATTGATAACTTCCGTCATAAATAAGTCAGGAGAGATACCGGCAACGGCCGATTCGTCAAAAGTCAGTTCAATGCCAACGACCGCCAACGAGGCTAAAAAGTAGGTCAAGAAACGTGCCGGATCATTATCGGCTTCGCTTAAGGATAGCCAGGCGCACAATATACCCTGGTTCAATTTTTCCTGCGTAATAAAGGCGGCAATTAAAGTCGTTTTGCCAAAGCCGGCAGGTGCTGAAACCAGGGAGAGTTTCTGGGCAACCCCTGCTTTTAGCTTTTCAATGAGACGTGGGCGCATGACAAGCGCAGGACGGGTTGGTGGCGGGACGAGTTTTGTTTGCAGCAATAAGTCACTCACAAGAACATTATAAATGGAAAAGAATGGGAAGGAAACAAGGAGCGCGTGCGAGGGGAACTGCCAACAGTTCTCCAAACCTTAACCATACCCTCGTCCATACTTTCGTATGGTCACCCAACCCCTCATCTGTGGCATACTAATGATCATAGACACGATTAAGTGAATGTAATGAATGAGACAACTACCCAATATCAAATCACCTTAGAAGGTCGCCTGGACAACTGTTGGGAGGATTGGTTTGATGGTTTCACCATCAGAAACCTGGAACAAAACGACAATAATACTGTCCTTATCGGTCCCGTTGCTGATCAGGCCGCTCTGCGCGGTTTGCTAAACCAAATCTGGGATTTTAGTTTGGTGATTATCGCCGTAGAACGTCTCCACTAGTTTTTGAGCCGTGGAGAAGACAGAGGATTCCTCTCTTTCTTCTTCGCAAACTGCACGGACTCCGCGATAAAATATTGCGAGGTAATCATGAACCAACAACCACGCGTTTACCATTTTTCAACTGCAATGTCGCCCACGCTTTCCGAAGTAGGAGGCAAAGGGTTGTCACTGATTCGTATGAGCCAGGCGGGCTTTCCTGTGCCGCCAGGCTTTGTGCTGACGGCCGTTTTCTTCCAACCCTGGCTGGAGCAATTACATCAATCCGGGTTGTGGACGGCCGTTATCGAGAGCAAACCAGACACCCGTAAAGCTGCTTGTGATACTGCTAAAGCTGCCGCGCTCACCTATGAATTCAGTGATGAGCAACTTGACGTATTGGCCGCAGCCAGCCAGACCCTGACCCAAACCGGCGTCAATCTTTTCGCCGTGCGCTCTTCTTCCCCTGAGGAAGATTTGGAAGGAGCCTCTTTTGCCGGCGGCTACGAGACCAGTCTGGGCGTCATCCCTGACATGCTGCAAGACGCTATTCGCCACTCGTTTGTATCCGTGCTTGATGAACGTATCTTCGTCTACAAGCAAGAACGCGGCTTCGACGTGGTGCAGCCGCGCATCGCCGTCGTCGTGCAGGCACAAATTGCTTCCGAGACCGCCGGTGTGGCTTTCTCCCTCAACCCGCTCAACAATTGTTACGACGAAGTGGTCATCAATGCCAACGTAGGACTGGGCGAATCGGTGGTTTCTGGTGCGGTCACTCCCGACACGTTTGTGATCGACCAGGTCCAGCAAACGATTTTGAGTAAGGAGATTGGCCGCAAGGAAACAGCCGTTTTTCTCCATCCAGATGGCGGCACCATTGAACAACCAGGGACAGAACCTACACAAGCCAGCCTCACCGACCAACAAGCTATCGAAATTGCCCAACTCACCGGCGAGGTGGAGGCCACCTACGGCAAACCGGTAGACATCGAATGGGCTTATGCCGAAGGCCAACTTTATCTGCTCCAGGCGCGCCCCATCACCGCTTACTATCCTGTGCCGGAAATCATGATTACCGAGCCGGGTGCATCCAAAATTCTTTATGCCGACAAAACGCTGCTGAAACAGGGCATCAACGAACCGCTCTCGGTCATGGGTACCGATTTTCTGCGTTATACAGATGAACTGCTTAGCGATTTCATCGGCGGCACCGGTGCCGGCCAAGATATCGTCAACGGTTTGGGGCAGACCTTTAACGGCCGTATGTACCTCAATGTTTCTAACAACATGAAATTCCAAGGGTACAAGCGGATTGTGCGCGAATATCGCGTCATGGATGTCGGTTCCTCCGAAATCTTAGCCAACATTGACAAAGATGAATACATCCCGGAAAAACTGCCGCCGATGTTAAAAGGGATGATCTGGAAAGCGCTGTGGCGCAATTTGCCCTCCTTATTGAAAGCGCGTAAAGCGTATCGCAGCCCGGATGAATTCAAAGCCAATGTCGCCATCGCGGTGGACACGATGCGCCGGAAAACTTATGAGGATCTGGCCAAGCCCATGAGTTTCACCGCGATGGTCGCGTCCGTACTGCAACATTATCTCATCTATATGGATGCAGCGATGGCTTCCATGGTCGTCTCTGAAATATCGCGGCTGCGGCTCAAGCGTCTGTTGAAGAAGGAACCGGAAGCGATCCGGCAGAAGGTGGTTTATCTGGAACGGGCACTGCCGGAAAATGTGACCATTGAGATGGGCATGGCGATGTACTATCTATCCCAATTTCCGGAAATCATAGAATGCGCTTCGGGCGAGGTGTTTGCCCAGCGCTTACTAGCGAATGACTTTGCACCTGTATTTTTACAAGCGTGGCAAACATTCATGGAGGATTACGGTTTTCGCTGCCCGCTGGAACTGGATTTGGGGACGCCGCGCTATTTGGAACAGCCCGCCCAATTTTTCAACCAACTGCGCATTATGGCTGAAAACAAAGACCCGGAAAACAATCCTGAAGCAATTT
>JANQGC010000181.1 GCA_028277515.1 Anaerolineae bacterium | reverse complement strand
CTCGTGGCGGTGGATCTGGTGCAAGTCCGGAGCCGACAGTAATAGTCTGGATGAGAGAAGGGTGACGAACTGCTGCATAGTTCGTGCATGCCCCACTCTAGTGGGGTTTTTTGATGCGTCTCCTCTCCCCTTGCCCAAAGTTTAAGTATGCAAAAACAGGTAGTCCGCTATCTAAATTTACAGCCGACCTGGTTGATTATCTTGCTCTCGTTTGTGGGGCTTATTTTGGCCTGGGAATTGCTTGTCTTTTGGGGAAATTACCCCCCTTTTATTTTGCCCAGCCCGCGAGATGTTTGGAGCCAGTTTATGATCGTCGCCAGTGACGGCCGGCTCCTCCGGCATAGTTTAATTACGATCAGTGAAATTATCCCTGGCCTGCTGATCGGCTTTCTCATAGCCCTGCCTCTTGGTTATCTTCTGGCCAAGTCGCCGCTTGCTGACCGGCTCTTATCTCCTTACCTGATTGCCTCCCAGGCTATCCCGATCATTGCCATTGCACCATTACTAACCATTTGGGTTACTTCCTCTTATTGGGCCAGAGTATGGGTGGCTGTGCTGGTTGTGTTCTTCCCCATCCTGGTGAGCAGTGTAACCGGCCTGCGTTCCGTGCCGGCAGAGCTATATGAATTAATGCATTCACTACGAGCCACACGCGGACAAATATTCCGTAAGTTGGAAATACCCGCGTCCATGCCCGTGTTATTGTCCGGTCTAAAAGTAGGGGCTACCCTGGCTGTCATCGGAACATTGGTAGGTGAATTTGTTCAACCCAAAAGCGAAGGGTTAGGGTTTCTCCTGGTCACGGCACGATACCAGTTTAAAACAGATCTCGTATTTGTTGTTCTCTTTACGCTAGTGGTTATTGCTTTAACCCTATACGGCTGCGTGGTACTGCTAGAAAAACGTATGCTGCACTGGCGGTTAGATTCCCAGGCCGGGATAGAAAAAAATAAGGAATGAATGTATGTTCAAAAAATTGTTCAGTGATGAAATCTTGATATTTATAGCTAGGAAAAGGGGTGAAGCGCTTAGATTTATCCTTCTTGCCTTGATGAGCCTATTATTTGTCACAGCTTGCCGGGCGGGGGGGGCTGTCCCGGAGCAGAATCCGGGGGAATTAATTTCCCTGCGCTTGCCCATGGGTTACATTCCAGACCCCCAATACGCGCCCTATTATGTTGCTGCTGAAAAAGGATATTTCGCCGATGAAGGGTTTGAAGTCGAATTTGATTACAGCTTTGAGACCGATGGCATCGCACTTGTTGGAGCGAATGAACTACCATTCGCTATTGTCGGTGGAGACCAGGTAATTCTGGCGCGCGCCCAAGAACTGCCGGTCGTTTATGTGATGGAGTGGTTTCAACGGTATCCTATAGCCATTGTCAGCAAACAAGCAGCTCAGATTCAAGAACCGCAAGATTTGCCCGGAAAAGCAGTTGGCTTGCCGGGATTTTTTGGCGCCAGTTATGTCGGGTTTGTTGGCTTGTTATCGGCCAATAATTTAACGCTTGATGATGTTGAGGCGATTGATGTTGGCTTCAATCAAGTTGAAGCGCTGCTATCCGATCAGGCAGAGGCTGTTGTTGTATTTGCCAATAATGAACCCTTGCAATTGGCTGATGCGGGTCAGGATGTGAAGGTGATCCAGGTTGCGGATTATATCGATCTTGTTTCCAATGGCATTGTCACCAACGAGGAAACGATTGAAAATAATCCGGAATTAATCGAACGCTTTGTGCGAGCAATCATGCGTGGTTTAAGCGACACGCTTGCTGATCCCGATCAAGCCTATGAAATCAGCAAGGCGTATGTTGAAGGGTTGGATGATAACCGGAGAGATGTGCTTGAAGCGTCCCTAAATTTGTGGCGAGCGGATACCCTGGGTTATACGGATGCCCAATCATGGGAACAGACACAAGCGATCCTTTTACAAACCGGTCTATTAGATAACCCGATTGAAGACCTTGATGCTGCATATAGCAATGAATTCATTGAGGCTGCTCAACCTTGATCAGATGGAAAATACTCCCTTTTTAGCCCTGCAAGATGTCAGCTTCAACTATGCTGACGACGGCACGCAAGTTCTTGATGGCATATCTTTAAAGATTCCACAAGGTGCTTTTTTGGCCATTGTCGGATCATCGGGGATCGGCAAATCAACGTTGCTGCGTGTCATAGGCGGTTTGCTGGAGCCAACGAGCGGCCGCATATTATTCAACGGCCGCCCGATTGCAGACGGGGATGCCTCGATCGGCATAGCCTTCCAAAAAGACAACCTGATGCCCTGGCGGACGGCTTATGAGAACATACGCCTTCCACTAGAGTTACAGCAGGTTAATGATGAAAAGTCAAAACAGCGTGTGCAAGACATGCTAGATCTGGTGGGTTTGAGCGGCTTTGAGAGAAGCTATCCGGCACAGCTTTCAGGAGGCATGGCCCAACGCGTGGCTATCGCTCGCGCTCTTGTTCATTCCCCGTCATTGCTGCTTTTAGACGAACCATTTGGTGCATTGGACGCCCTGACGCGAGAGCGAATGGGCCAGGAACTGCTGCGCATCTGGCAGGCAATGCCCGTTACAGTGTTTATGGTCACGCACAGTATTGACGAGGCAGTCC
Source organism: Anaerolineae bacterium (assembly GCA_028277515.1). The sequence continues at coordinate 9,395 of JANQGC010000181.1, read as the reverse complement.
TGCTGGCAGACGAGGTATTGGTTATGGGTGGCCTCAGAGGGAAAGGGCTGCCGGCAACGATCACCCACCGCTACCCTATTTCAATTCCGCGCCCTCGCCATTTAGAAGTACGTAAATCCGCTGCATTTTTAACCTGTCAAAGTGCAATTCGTGAGGCAATCCAGGAGAGTCATGAACTATAGAGGATAGTGATAGTGTTATCGGGCTTGTAAGCAAAAGATAATTCTGCCTGGATTACCTTTAGAACCCAGTCCCCGGAGTGACAATTAAGGATAACAACATACTCAAGGCAATTAAAACGGCGATAACGATCACAGCAATGCGCCCCCAGTTTATAGAGTTCTTCCCACTTCCTGATGATTTTTGATGTTGGTGTGGCCGGTTCTTTTTTACACGGCGCTTTGGTCCCTTGGCCATTTGCGTTACATTCTCCTCATTACAAGCGACAGTCACTTTGATTATTCATCACCTCAAGAATGTCACTTTATAACACTCATTTATGAGATAGAGTAATAAATTGCACCTTCTTTAACCCCGAAGTATACCACAATTTGCCAAAGCAATAGGCGCATTTAGATGCTTCTCAAGCCAAAATTAATACCCCAAGACTTGCCTCTAATGATCAATCCTTGATTCTCTATCAGGTTAACAATGTGCTGAGAATGACAGCAACCATACCTCCGACGATAGACGAGAATAAATTGACCATATCATTACTCATCCAGGCCCAGCCCCTAATAGCCCTGTTCGGTGTGCCGTCCCCCTCAAAGCGTTTCTCCGTTTCCTTTTGGCGCGTGTCACTATAATAAATTCGTTGAATCGTCGCTCCTAGCAAACTGTCGAAGAGGGAACCGATTAACCCGGCAAGCGCACCGGCGCTGACCATGACCAGGAATCTTTCAGGAAACATCAGTCCCGCCGCCAAACCGATCATTAAACCGCCCAGGAATGAAACCAGGGTACCTAAGGGAGATATACCGCCGGAGACCCCTACATCGACAATGCGACCATTGGTGATCAAACGCGGGGGTTTCTTGCTCAATGTGCCCAACTCTGTGGCCCAGGTGTCTGCTGTGACCGCGGCCATCACCCCCAGAAACATGATAAACCAGGCTGCTGATGGGGCAACACGTCCGGGAACAAATGCGTGAAAAAGAGCGATACCGGCTCCCAAACCGCCATTGGCGATTACCTGGCCGGCATCTCGTCTGTGCCCTTTATCGAATTTTTCGGCCGCTGCTATCTTTTCCCCTTCCTTGTAATGGGAGAGCAAACTGGAGCTAATAAAAAAGAGTGCGAGTAAAACGCCCCACTGCCATCCACCAAGTCCAAAAGTTAGAGTGCCTACAATTAACGCAGCAGCGGCTCCTGAACTGGACAGCGATCGACGCCAATAAGCAAAGGCGATGACGATAGCGCTAAAAATGAAGGCGATGGCGAGTTGTTGAATAATTCCCATAAAGGTTTACCTGAGATTCCGGCGTTCGATCCCATTTTGTAAAAAGTGGCTTAATTGCAGCAATGGTTCCTGCCCGCCTGAAAGTTTACCAGAGCATTCATATTCTGCCATGTTGAGAAATCAAAATTTCCTCTGAAATCAGGAATTAGGTCATATATAATTTAATGACACTTGTCACTTGACAACTGCCCATTATTTTTCAACACTGTGAGCACAATGTTGAGGAGATATTTTGTAATATCCCATTTTCCCATTTTTATAGTGGAGTAAATAGCCCATGAGTGAAACCCTGAACCCGTTTGAAATTGCACAAGCCCAATTAGACGAAGCCGCGCAGGTATTACAATTAGATCCGGCTATGCACGCTTTCTTGCGCGAACCGATGCGTGAATATCATTTCACAATCCCTGTACGCATGGATGATGGTACGGTTTGTACCTATAAAGGTTTTCGGGTGCAGTACAATGATGCCCGTGGACCTGCTAAAGGGGGTATTCGTTTCCATTGGGAGGAGACGATTGACACCGTGCGTGCCCTGGCCGCATGGATGACCTGGAAGACGGCCGTCGTCGATATCCCGCTTGGGGGTGCTAAAGGGGGCATCATCGTCGATCCACGTAGTCTTTCACCATTTGAGTTGGAGCGACTTTGTCGTGGCTATGCACGCAACATAGCCCCCTTTGTGGGCATTACAAAAGACGTTCCTGCTCCTGACGTGTACACCAATCCCCAAATTATGGCCTGGATAGTCGATGAATATGAAACATTAGTTGGCCATCGAGAGCCGGGCATGATCACCGGCAAGCCTTTGGAGATAGGTGGCTCACTGGGCCGTAATGACGCAACTGCAAGAGGTGGGATATACACCTTACGGGAAGCGGCCAAAGTGCTTGATATGGACCTCAACGGCGCAACTGCGGCGATACAAGGATATGGCAATGCCGGCACATTTGCGCACAAGTTGGCTGAAGAGTTGATGGGTATGAAGATCGTCGCCGTCAGTGATTCAAGAGGCGGGATCGTCAATAGAAATGGTTTGTCATATGAAGAGACACTTGCCCATAAAATGAGTACCGGCACGGTGATTGATTATCCAGGGGCGGATACGATTAGCAATGAAGCGTTGCTGGAATTAGATGTCGATGTCTTGTTTCCCTCCGCACTGGAAAACGTAATCACGAAAAAAAATGCGGCCAATATTAAGGCAAAGATTTCTGCCGAGTTAGCCAATGGTCCCACGACACCGGAGGCTGATGACATCCTGTATGATAACGGAGTATATGTTATTCCTGACTTCCTATGCAATGCCGGAGGTGTTACCGTCAGTTATTTCGAGATGGTACAAAATTCTTACCAATTTTACTGGCCGCGAGATATGGTTCATGAGCGATTGGACATGAAAATGACCCATGCTTTCCACTCTGTTCACAATATGGCGGAAGCGCAGCAAGTCAACAACCGGGTAGCGGCTTATCTAGTGGCTGTTGACCGCGTGGCTCACGCAGTAAGACTACGTGGCTGGGTGTAAACTTGAGTTTTAAATTTAATTTGTGACCGTCGAGTGCTATAATTCAGGTCCCAATCCCATTAAAAATTGAGGTTAACAATTCAATGAGTGAAATACTGAATCCGTTTGCGATTGCGCAAGCCCAGTTAGACGAGGCTGCGGCCGTTTTACAATTACATCCCGATATGCATGCATTTTTACGTGAGCCAATGCGTGAGTTTCAATTCACGATCCCCGTGCGCATGGACGACGGCCAGGTAAAAACCTTTAAAGGATTTCGCGTGCAGTATAACGACGCCCGTGGTCCGGCAAAAGGGGGCATTCGTTTTCATCCTGATGAGACAGTGGATACGGTACGCGCCCTGGCTGCCTGGATGACCTGGAAAACGGCCGTGGCCGATGTACCTCTTGGCGGCGGAAAAGGGGGCGTCATCTGTAACCCCCGCGAGATGTCCCAGGGCGAGTTAGAACGGCTGAGCCGTGGATACATGCGGGCCATTGCCCGTTACATCGGATTGACCAAAGATGTACCGGCGCCTGATGTCCATACCAACCCCCAGATTATGGCCTGGATGCTGGATGAATATGAGGTCCTGACAGGCCACCATGAACCGGGGACCATCACCGGCAAACCGTTGGAACTGGGCGGTTCGGCCGGGCGTTCTCCGGCAACAGCCCTGGGTGGCTTATTCACCATTCGCGAGGCAGCCATGCTGCTGGGCAAAGATCTCAACGGCGCGACCGCAGCCATTCAAGGCTATGGCAATGTCGGGTCTTTCGCCCACAGATTAGGGCTTGATCGCTTTGGTCTAAAAGTGGTCGCGGTGAGTGATGAGTTTGGCGGCATTTACAATGAGAACGGGCTTGATCCCGCGGTCATTTCTAAGCATCTACGCCGCACTGGAAAAGTGATGGGCTGTCCCGGCACGGAAGCGATCAGCAATGCCGCTTTGTTGGAGCTTGATGTAGATGTGCTGATCCCGGCGGCCATTGAAAATCAGCTAACAGGTCAAAATGCGGCCAATGTGCGAGCGCCGATCATCGCTGAGCTGGCCAATGGCCCCACAACCCCTGAGGCGGATAAGATCTTTCGTGAAAAAGGGACCTATATCATTCCTGATTTTCTCTGCAATGCCGGTGGTGTAACCGTTTCTTACTTTGAAATGGTGCAGAATGCTTACCAATTTTACTGGGATGAAGCGACCGTTGAAAATCGCCTCGATTACAAGATGACCACTGCCTTCCATGCTGTGGATAAGATGGCCAAAGTCCAGGGTGTCGATAATCGTGTCGCCGCCTATTTAGTGGCGGTGAATCGCGTGGCCGAAGCGGTACGCCTACGCGGTTGGGTGTAGCCATTTTTATCTGAAAGGGCATTTTTCTGCGAAAATTTGGAGCAAAAATATTGACCATTTAGAACTTTTGTGCTACTATATGGGGTAGATATTGAGGCTTGTTTTGTAGGTGAAAATGTTTGTAGGTTAGTACAAGCCTAAAGGAGAAATCATGTACCAGAAGATAGTTGTAGTGGGAAATTTGGGGCGCGATCCCGAAATGCGTTATATGGCTGACGGCACGGCCGTAACCAATTTTAGCATTGCCACGAACCGTTCCTGGAATGACAGGCAGACGGGCCAACGTGTCGATGAAACGACCTGGTTTCGGGTGAGTGTTTGGGGTCGTCGTGCTGAAGTTGCCAACCAGTACCTGGCAAAAGGTAGCAAAGTTCTTGTTGAAGGTCGGTTAAGAGTCGATCCAAATACGGGAGGTCCGCCGCTTTTTACCCGGCAGGATGGCACAGTAGGTGCGTCGTTTGAGATCAGGGCCACTGATTTCGCCTTTGTTGGTAGCCGTGAAGATACCGCTGACTTTTCTTCCGACGGTGGCGATATGGGCAGCAGCGCACCGGCGCAAGAAGAGGATGAAATCCCCTTCTAAATCATCATAGTTTGCAAGTAAGTTGAGGCGCAATGAAAAATTTCTCATTGCGCCTTTTTGATTTTTGGTAACCGAAATTTCCAAATTTCGTTGCCCGTAGCGCGCGAATTCCAATTCGCGCTCACCGATTCCACCCCTTTTGACCAATCGCCACAAAAATACTCAATGAGATATCCTCTTGTGCCGGCCCACTACAGTTGCACGTTCCCTCCGCGCAGTCGATATCTATCCCGTCTAATCCTGCTGCTTCATACCATCCCCGAATGTTTTCACGATCAAAGCCTAACCAGCGATCGGCCATCGCCTCTTGCATCCAGGCTTGATCGTGGCTGTCTAAATCGGTGATGATTAACTTTCCGCCCGGTTTCAAGATCCGCGCCATTTCGGCAATGGCTGCCGGCGGATCGGGGACATGATGCAGGTACATATTGGCGAAAACGGCATCGAAGCGATCATCTTCTACCGGCAGTTGCTGCCCTTCAGCTTCTTGAAACTTAACCTGGTTGAAAGGGGAGAAGTTTCTGCGGGCGATGGTCAGCATTTCCCTGCTCTCGTCAAAACCAACCAGCTCAACCGCCTTGTCCAACAGTCCGGCGAGCATAAAACCGGTCCCTGTGCCCACGTCGGCCACAGCCGCGTGCTCAGGTAACCTCGCCCTGGCAATGGCCGCATCGCGCATCGCCTCGGTGAAGAAGCCGCTTCGCAGCTCATCCCATTCTCCCGCTACTTGTGCAAAGTAATCTGTTGAAGTTTTCATACTATCTTTGCTCCTGTTTTTGTGCTTTTAACCATGTGACAGTCACTTCCAAAGTGACTGTCACAATATCACAGCGCTTCATTCCCCTGGCTTTACGGCCGTCACCCGCGCGCTAAACAGCCTTGCCGGTCCATCCAGGCTCAGGGACCCGGCCAATTCAATCTCCGGATTGCCTTTGTCACGCACTGAAATCTCCTCGAATCCCGCTTCCTTGATGGCGGCGACATAATCACCGATATCCTCCGCTCCTGTGATGCATTCCGCCCAGGCGTCCATGTCGGCCTTTTCCTGGGCGGTAAATTTTCCCTGGGTGACCATATCAGACACAGCCAGACGGCCGCCCGGTTTTAGCACACGGAAAGCTTCGCGGAAAACAGCCGGCTTATCCGGGCTTAAATTGATCACACAGTTAGAAATGATGACATCAACAACATCCGAGCTGACCGGCATTTTCTCAATTTGCCCCAGGCGAAATTCAACATTAGACAGATTGACCCTGGCTTTATTGGCTTCCGCCTTTTCAATCATAGCCGGTGTCATGTCGATGCCGATCACGCGCCCTGTCTCGCCAACCTGGCGCGCGGCCATAAAACAGTCGATACCACCGCCGGAGCCTAAATCCAATACCGTCTGCCCTGGCTGTAATTCAGCCAATGTGATTGGATCGCCGCAGCCCAGCGAGAGACCGGTGACGTCATCAGGCAGCCAGCTAACGTCACTCTCGTACAGGGACGAATGGTCGCAGCAAGCCGTCTCGCTTCCATCACCGCAGCAGGATGCCTGGGTCGTTGGCTGAAAGGCTTCAGCGATGCGACTGTAGCGAGATTGCACTTCTTCATGAACTTTTTCATTTATTTGTGGGGACATTTTTACCTCATATTGATATTTGTCTATATGTTTTGTCTAAAAAAAACCGATTAGCGCCAATCGGTTTTCAAACTAAGTCTCAACAAAAAGTATTGTTGCCTGTGTCATGCCGAGCTTGTCGAGGCATCTCTCGAGAGATTTCTCGCTTTGCTACTCAGAAACGCTACTAAATGCAGTAAAACAAATTCTTAGGGTTTGGCTGCGACCGAGTCGCTTTCCTTCCATGAGAACTTATGTAACTGTACTTAATTTGGATTTATAGTTCCAATAGGAATCACAGCCTTTTCCGGGGCAAAATTTTGCATAATCATGCCGCAGCAAACGGCTACAGCATCCTGATTGAGCGAATAATAGATTTGCTTGCCGTCGCGGCGGGTGTGCACCAGCCCCGCGTCGCGTAAAATCGCTAAATGGTGAGAAACCGTCGGCTGGCTCACATTTCCCAGCTTATCGACAACATCGCCGACACATAACCATTGGCAGCAGAGCATGCTCATAATTTGTTGCCGGGTATCGTCGGCCATCGCCTTTGCAAAAGCTAAAGAATTCATCATTACTCAATACATATAGATGATCGTCTATATGAAAGTATTATATCGATCGTGTGCTATTTGTCAAGGACTTTCTGAAAATTGGTCCAATCTTCAAGATTGGACCAATTTGATGATCACCTTTTTTCAACCAAAAATGTCGGCACGGAGGAGCCGCCACCGGCGGAAACGTTAAGCAAAGGATCGGTCGATAAGCGCGTTAGACAGCCATCCACGTAATTGCCATAGAAAATGAAAGGTGCGGTGTCCAGCATGCGGTCGTAGATCTGCAGACGGCCGTCCCCTATGCTGGGATAAGGTTCTTCAGGAATCGGGACTCGCTGCTGCACGACATAAGGACTATTGAGCGCCTCGTTGACGGCCTGTTCCCAACCGCCCGCGTTGGTTTGCCAGCCCAACACAATCCCTCTCCCTCCATAATCATCATTAGGTTTAAGCACGAACCGTTCCTGGTATTTCAGAATAAAGGGGATGAGATCGACCGGCGCGTCATGGTACATCGTTTTTCGTTCTTCAACTGTGCGCGTCCATGGTATATGGTTTTTAATAACCTTGGCCTCCTGGGGTGCGAACATATGGGCATTCCTTTCATCACTGAGCACAGCCAGGCTAGTTTTCTTATACAGAATTTTGCAGCGGAATGGGTTGACCATGCACACATCGCCGGCGCAAACCGCCCGGACAACCGCGTGGTCCAATCCGCCTCTTTCTATTAACTCCGTAATCAGCACCCGTTTGTAAATCAAGTCGATCTGGAAATCTCCCACGACAAGTTTTCCATCCATGTAGTTAACATCACGGGGGTCGACAATGCGACAGTCTAACCCCTGGCCTTTGAAGAAACGGATAAACAGTTCAAACTCGCTGTAGGTGGGTACCTCGCGCCAATCGAGAATGGCAATTGTAGGGCGGCCGGTCCCGCCCCATTCCTTATAAGCCTGAAGCAGGACATGCAGCACATCGTGGCGGGTCATTAAAGGTTGGATCACATAATGGTGCGAAAATTGCCCCATGACCGGCAGGCCCAAAAAGACCTTGGTCAACACATCATTATAGGCCGAAGCGGCCGGAACCTCAGCGTTATATTCGGTAAAGTTTAAATCGCCGCTTTCAGTTAAATAAAAGGCATCAAGCCGGGATAGGGGGGTATGGCTTTTGAATCCCGGATCGGCTTCAATTAATTGCTCCTCCCAATCCTCAAGATGAAACTGCTGGCGAAATTCCGGATCGGCGACGGCCGCTTCGGAAATTTTGCCAAATGCTTGCAGCAAGGGGCGGATGGAACGGCGCAAATAATGATACTGCTCGGGCAAAAGGAATCGGGGACGCAGGACCGTGCAAAGAGGGCGATTGCCAAAAAATAAGCCCCGTCGTTCCAACTGGTCATCAAGCTGCTCCTGGGAATCCATTGCCAGGTCATCGGTGAGCAAATCATGGTAGGTCTTTATCGCATCATACAGGGACATAGAGGACCTCTTAATTAAAAAAACCTCTTAGGCTCTCGCGCAGAACCACTGGGGCGAATTTAGTTAAACAAATGGCTCCACTTCAATTCAGTCATTTGGGGACGAGGGTTTTGGGCAAGGTCGATGACCATATCTGCCATGTGAGTGACCACCCAATCGAAATAATCGGGGGTTAAGGAGTTGATATCCATATCCGGCGCGGGGTTCATGAAATCAATGGCGTAAGGGACCCCGTCACGGATCGCAAATTCGACCGTGTTCATATCGTAACCAAGCGCCTGTACGAGTTTGAGGGAATCTTCGACAATGCGCTCTCCAAGCTGAGGATCTAAATGGGCATGATCGACGATATATTTTTTTTCCTTGGGATTATATTTCATGGGCAGTACATGCTCCTGTCCCAGGCACATGCAGCGCACGTAGTGTTCCCAGTTAATGAATTCCTGCAGAATCATGGTCAGCAGGCCGGATTGGTTATAGCTTTTCCAAACGTCTTCCCGCGTGTGGCAGACATAAACTTCCTTCCACCCGCCTCCATGAGCGTCTTTCAGGATACAGGGCAGGCCAATGTAATCCAGGATGGTGTCCCAGTCCAGTGGATAAATGAGATTGCGCAAACTTTCCGTATGCACGATGCCGGGAATATATTCCTTGTTAGGTAACACAAGCGTTTTGGGATGGGCGACGCCTAGCTTATGGGCCAAAGTAGACTCGAAGAATTTATCATCGGCCGTCCACATAAAAGGATTATTGACCACTGTCGTCCCCTGCAACATGGCGTTCTTTAGATAGGAGCGATAATAGGGGACTTCATGGGAAATCCGATCGACGATGACGGCATAAGGGCAGG
>JANQGC010000158.1 GCA_028277515.1 Anaerolineae bacterium | reverse complement strand
TGCACCAGCGATCCCGTGAACAGTGTCGACCAGCGTGGCATCAGCCGGCCGCAGGGACTGGAATGCGACATTGGCGCTTATGAACTGGACGGCGGCCTGGTGACTATTATCAAAGAGGCTGACCCGCAGGATGGCACTAATTTCATTTTCGATACTGATCTGCCTTTCGTCAGCCCTTTTGTACCTGGCCTTGTGATATTTGGCTCCAATCAAGCCGAAGGGGATTTCTTCGATCCAGACGGTATGGCTCTTGATTCAAGCGATCAATTGTATGTCAGCAACACAGACGATCATTTTATCCAAAAATTTGCTTCCAATGGCCAATTTTTGCTGCAGTGGGGCGGCTTTGGCACCTCTAATGGCCAGTTTGACCAGCCCAGAGGAATAGCCATAGACAACTCAGATAATGTATATGTGACTGATTCAGGCAACGACCGCATACAAAAATTTGACAGCAGCGGCAGTCACCTGTTGACCTTTGGCAGCAGCGGGTCAGCGGAAGAGCAATTTGACCAACCCTATGATGTTGCTGTAGACAATGTGGGCAATATTTATGTGCTAGAACGGGGCAATAATCGCGTCCAGAAGTTCGATGCTGCCGGCAATTTCCTGCGCATGTGGGGTTTTAATGTCAACGGGGGCGGCGCGGCCGAAATTTGCACCGCCGGCTGCCAGGCCGGCAGCCAAAACAGCGATCCAGGTGCATTTCGCAATCCGCAGGGCATCGCTGTCGATAGCACTGGACGAGTTATTGTGGCCGACTCAGATAACGATCGGGTGCAAATATTTACCGATGATGGCCTATTTATCACCCAGTGGGGTGGCAATGGCAGCGGGCCAGGCATGTTCAATGCACCGATTGGTGTCGATGTCGACAGCTTGAACCAAATATATGTCGCGGATTTTCGCAATGGTCGGGTGCAAGTATTTTCCAGCAGCGGCGGCTTCGTAAATCAATGGAAAGTAGGGTTTAGAACCAGAGACGTGGCGGTAACTAGTTCAGACCAGGTGTATGCGCTCGATAATGAAGCAGCGACCTTATTCTCTGCTGTTGATCTGGTTTTGGATGATGCTTTTCCGGATGATGGGGATGGCATTCCCCAATCACGGACAATCGTCGCCCCGCAAGGAACCTACAGCATCAGCGAAATGCTGCCCGAAAACTGGCTGCTGCGGGACCCGGGCGGCATCACCTGCCAAGAGGGCGATCAAAACCTTATCCTTGAACAAATCGAAAATGGGGTCCTTATCCCCGTCGAATTTGGTTCCGAAATCACCTGTACCTTTCACAATTTGTCACGGGCAGATTTGAATGTGATCAAAGAGGCCAATGGAGACGCTGTCCAAAGTTTTAAAATCGCTGTGGCCCAGTTTTATGAAGGACCACTGCAACGCTTTTCTCCCACTAGAATCGCCATTGATAATTTAGATAATATTCTGTTGAGTTCCAATATGACGCCACAGATTATTAAATATGATCAAGATTTAAATAGTCTGATTGCATTTGGTGAACGTGGCACGCAAGGGGGGCAGTTTAATGCCGTACGTGGTGTAGCTGTAGATCCCAATAATAACGCTATTATTGTTAGCGACAGTTCAAATCGGCGAATCCAAAAATTTGATGCCAGCGGAAATTTCCTTTGGGCTGCCGGTTGGGACGTCATCGCCGGTAATGGGGATACCGATTTTGAAATATGCACTGTAGCGGCTGATTGTAAGGCTGGCATAATTGGATCAGGCGCCGGTCAGTTTATTGCACCTGACAAAGTTGCTGTTGACAGCAGCGGCAATATATATGTCATTGATGAAGGAAATAATAGAATACAAAAGATCGACAGCAGTGGATTCTTTTTGCTAACCTATGGTTGGGATGTCGATCCGGGCGGGGGAGGGGGTTTTGAAATCTGTGCCGCACCCGGCCCTTGCCAGAAAGGAACTGCCGGAGGTGGGGTCGGTCAATTTGAGAACCCCTCAGCCATCATAATCGGCTCATCCGGACGGGCATATATCGCCGACCGGAACAATGACAATGTGCAAATTTTCGAAGCGGATGGCAGCTTCGTCGGTGAGCTGGGTCCGGGTTTGTTTAGCCAACCGACTGCCTTAGCTGTTGATAGTGCAGATAATATTTACGTAATAAACAATAATCCAGATTCTTTACTTGTTTTCGATCCCGCCGGCAGCCTGGTTAATGATTTAAATTACGTGCTGGTTGGATTGGAAAATTTGTCCCCAGAAGATCTTGAAATTAATTCAATCGGACAATTGTTCTTCCCTGATGATGGACTGTTCAAGATCACCCCCATGTCCCTGCAAGATGGGCAATCTCAATCCTTAACTGATCTGCTGGCCTCCGATACGCGCACGCGCATCATCGAGGAATTACCCCTGGGATGGACCTTAAGTGGGGCGGACTGCGGCGGCACAGAATTTACTCTAATTGGCAGTGCAATTGAACTGGTGCTGCCGGCGGGTCAGGAGACGGATTGCACCCTGATCAATGAGCAGCTCGGCTCGCTCACGGTTATTAAAGAGACCGATCCGCCCGGCGGGCAAAACTTCGATTTCCTTTTAGACGGCCAAGGGCCCCCACTGCTGCAGTTTGAGTGGGGCGAGACCGGCTCTGGCGATGGCCAACTTGACGGTCCTGGCTACATCGCCACGGATGATGAAGGCAATTTCTACATCACTGGTGAACAAATCGATCGGGTGCAAAAATTCGATGGGCAAGGGAATTTCCTGCTGAGCTGGGGCAGCTCGGGCACCGCCGAAAATCAGTTTATCAACACTACCGGTATAACGGTTAATGGCAACCGCGTGTACATTGCTGAAGAGTCTAATGACCGCATCCAGGTATATGACCGAAATGGCAATTTCATCGAGATGTGGGGATGGGGGGTGGATACCGGCGCCAACCAATTTGAAATTTGTACCAACGCCTGCCAGGCCGGCATTCCAGGAGGGGGGGCAGGTCAGTTTGATGTTCCAAGAGGGCTAGTGGTTGACAGCGCCGGAAATTTGTTTGTAGCTGACCAAGATAACCATCGGGTGCAGAAATTGAGCAGCAGCGGGTCATTTCTATCGGTTTGGGGTTGGAATGTAGACACTGCTAATCCCTCTAACGGTTTTGAAATTTGCACCATCGCCGCCAACTGCAATTCCGGTAATCCAGGCGGTGGCGCAGGCCAGATTGATAAAATTTGGGGAATAGCCATTGACAATAATGATCATGTTTTCATTTCCGATCGCCGCAATAATCGCCTCCAAAAATTCACCAATGATGGGATATTTCTTCGTACGTGGGGCTGGGGCGTCGACACCGGCGCCAATCAATTCGAAATCTGCACAGCTGCCGACACACCTTGCAGCGCAGGAATTGAGGGTATTGGCAATGGTCAGTTTCCCCAACTAGAGGGCGTTGACGTCGATCAGGATGGCAATGTCTATGTCACTGATGGAGACAGTGGCAATGGGTTTCAAATATTTGACTCCGATGGAAATTTTCAGCAGCGTATATTCATTCCAGGAAGCACCGTCAGTATAAATAGTGATCCTGAGGGTATCGCAGTATTGCCCGGTGGCTTGATTTACATTGTTGAAGAAAAAAATGACCGGGTGCTGCTGTACCAGGATTTGCCTGATGCATTCACCCTGCCTGATACGGAAAGTCACACAACTATCAATATGCCACCCGGCAGTTACACCATCAGCGAAACCCTGCCCTCAGGCTGGATATTAGGCAGTGTGGATTGCGGCGATGCGGCTGCAACTCCAATAGAAGGTGGTATTGAGATTGACTTGGCCGGTGGTGAGGACGCCACCTGCACCTTCAACAACGCCATGCCCGCCCAGCTTACCCTGGTCAAAGAAGTCGTCAACGATGATGACGGCAGTGCCCAGGCAGATGAATGGATGCTCAGCGCCAGCGGTGACCAGAACGGCTTCTCCGGCCAGGGCACCCAGGACCAGCAGGGTAATCGCGCGGTGCTTGGTCCCAATGAAGTCACGCCCGGCGTGACCTATACTCTCTCCGAAGATGGTCCATCCGGCTACACGGCCGGTGAGTGGCTCTGCGAGAGCGATGACCCCCGCAGCCGGGCCTTTGTCCAGGAAGGGAATGAAGTCACCTTAGAAATAGACGAATCGGTCACCTGCACCATCGTCAACGATGATATCGCCCCCGAGCGGCAGGTGTTCATCACCGAATCCTTTGCCGTTTCCGACCTGGATGAGGACGGCGAGCCCAACGCCATCGCCTGCTACTGGCTGACCCTCTCCGAGGAACCAGCCTCGCCGGTCAAGATTGAGGTTGCGGCTAATCCCGCCGGCCAGGTCACCCTGGGCAAGGATGCCGTCTTTTTGGACAG
>JANQGC010000087.1 GCA_028277515.1 Anaerolineae bacterium | reverse complement strand
GCCCGGTGATAACCGGCGTTCCGCCGGCTACGGCAACGATCAGAGGAACCTGGTTTTCATCGGGCCTGAACGCAGTCCCTATGTATTCCGTGCGGGGATTACAACAGGTCAATTAGAGCCGCCATTTGGGTGGTATTCTGCCCAAGATCTGGGTTATGAACGAGCGGCAACCTTTGCCTGGGACTTTGCCTCCGGACATGCGCGAGCAGATGCCTTTGGCGAGACCTTCGTTGCCGGGGGCGGTGAAGTTGTCGATCAACAATTTGCGCCATTGGGCACAACCGACTTTGGTCCTTTTATCGGTCAAATCAACCCTGATGATGTTGATGTTGTCTACGCTTTCTTTTCCGGTCCGGCAGCGATTGCTTTTGTTAGCCAGATGAGTGAGTTTGGCATGACACCCGACCTGCAAATCGTTGGCCCGGGATTTATAACGGAAGCAGAAATCCTGCCCAGTATGGGATCGGCCGCTGCCGGTATCCTCTCCGCCACCCATTACACACCGGCAATTGACAACTCGGCCAATAAAAAGTTTATCGAATTGTATCAAGCCGGCGGAGGAGATTTACCAGGCACCTATGTGGAATCAGGGTATCTCGCTTCTCAAGTAGCTGCATCTGCCATTGAGGCCGTTCAGGGTGATATGAGTGACACGCAAGCGTATCTTGACGCCCTACAGGCATTAGAGATTGAAGGACCTGGTGGACCATTCAGCTTCGACGAACGAGGCCAGGGTATTAGAGACGTATATATCATTGAGGTTGTAGAGGATGCTGACGGTAATCTCTCCCATGAAATCCAGGATGTTTTGACAGGCGTTACCCAGGATTGGACAATTCCTGAGTAACCTGCACCATAATCTCAAAGCCGGCAGAGAAGGACAACCATAATTCCTTAAGTAGAGTTGGTTTGTTCGCGTAATTTCTTAACAAGTGACAGTCACTTTATTATCTGTATTGCCTTTCAAATAATGACCAAAGTGACTGTCACATTACTTAAACTGATTAGAAAACAAATCACTAATGGAGTTGACCGCTTAATATGATGCGCTTTTGGGTATTTCAAATCCTAAATGGATTAACCTTAGGCTCCCTGCTTTTTTTCGTGGCCGGGGGGTTGACAGTGGTTTTTGGTCTGATGCGTATCCTAAATCTGGCTCATGGCGCCTTGTTCTTGTTTGGTGGTTTTGTGGGGTTAACAATCCAGGTGGCCACGGGCAGCTTCTTATTGGCGCTTCTTGGTGGATTTCTGGCGGCCGGATTGCTTGGTCTTTTTATTCAGCAAATATTTAGCCGCACATTATTGGGTACACCTTTCAACCAGGTACTCCTTACCTTGGGCCTGGCGTTTATCATGAACAACGCAATCCTGGCTATATGGGGAGGCGTACCTCGTGTGTTGGAAGCGCCCCCCCTGCTGCAAGGATCGATACAACTATTTGGCGTCACTTATACGGTCTACCGGCTTTTTCTCATCATATTAGCCTTACTAGCCGGATTTATGCTTTGGATCTTTTGGGAAAGATCGCGCTTTGGAGCCGTCGTTCGCGCCTGTGTCGATGATCGTCAGATGGCCGAGGCAATGGGAATTCGAGTCAATATTGTTTTTATCATTGTGTTTACCGTTGGAGCCGCCTTGGCCGGTCTGGCGGGTGTGTTGGGGGGACCGATATTAGGCGTCTCCATTGGTCTTGATTTTGAGGTCTTGCTGCTGGCTGTTGTGATCATGGTCGTTGGCGGTATCGGGAGTCTTAGTGGCGCCTTTATCGCCAGTATGCTGGTGGGCCTGGTAGACGCTATCGGCAAGTCACTATTCCCAGAATTTAGCTACTTCACTCTTTTTGCACCTGTAATCTTGATTCTATTAATCAGACCCCTTGGGTTACTAGGAAAAATTGCGCCCGAATGAGAAGAGAACATGCATTTTTACTGGTTGGATTGCTGTTAGCCGGTCTGCCGTTCATCACAACGACTTACTGGATTGGTTTGATAACCCAGGCTCTAATTTTCGGTGGCTTTGCTATGGGTCTTGATCTCTTAGTCGGGTACACTCGCATGCCATCGCTTGGACATGCGGCTTTCTTTGGATTGTCCGGTTATGGCTTGGCCATAGCCATCACAAGGTGGCAAATAATGCCCTGGCCGGCGGCATTGATTGGTATCCTCCTGTCTGTTTTAATTGCTGCCCTCTTTGCACCTCTCGCTGTCCGTACACGCGGACTTACGTTTTTAACCATCACGCTGGCTTTTGGACAGGTTGTTTGGGGATTGGTAACACGGTGGTCCTCCTTCACAGGAGGGGAAAACGGCATTCCAGGTATTCCGCGACCGGATATTTTCTTGTGGGACCTGGACACCGTTGTTGGATTTTATTACTTTACGCTGCTCGTACTCGTATTACACATGATTTTCGTAAGCGTATTTGCCGGTAGTGCCCTTGGCATGAGTCTGCTAGGTATCAGGAATAGTGATACGCGTATGGCGGCCCTGGGTTACAATGTACAGGCAAGGCGATCAATCGCTTTTATCATTGCCGCTTTTTCGGGTGCCTTATTCGGTGTGCTTAATGCCTTTTTTAACAAGTTTATTGGCCCAGGTTCCCTCAGTTGGCAGCTTTCTGCACAGATGTTACTTTCGGTGGTCATTGGAGGTCCCGCCACGCTATGGGGACCATTTGTCGCCGGAGGTGGATTGATTGTTCTAAAGAATACGCTTATTGGAAGTACGCAGCGTTGGCCTATCGTCTTGGGCGGCCTGTATGTAATTTCGGTAACTGTGCTGCCCGGTGGTCTCGCTTCTCTTGTTCCTAAAATCAGACGGAGGATCAGACAGAGATTTTCGCGTCAAAAGGATGTCCAGGTGGGATAATGGGTCGTTCGGTATCGCCGGTTTCAGCTTTGGCAGTTGATAATCTTTGGGTTCAATTTGGGGGATTAACCGCCCTGGAAAACGTATCAATGCACATTAATGCCGGCCAACGTTTTGGAATTCTGGGACCCAATGGCGCGGGCAAAACAACCTTATACAATGCGGTTACCGGGTTTGTCACGCCTGTGCAAGGAACTGTCACCTTATTTGGAACTGATATTACAAAGTTGCCAACGCATCGTCGGGTTGCCCGCGGATTGGTGCGTACATTCCAGATTACCACGCTCTTTCCTGAGCTTACTGTATTTGAAAATGTGCTAATGGCATCCTTGGTTACAACGAAATCACATCGCAGATTTTGGCGGTACGCTACGAAGAATGCGCGAGCAGTTGAGGGTGCCCAAACCCAATTAGAACAGCTTAATCTTGCTTATTTAGCAGATAATTCAGTCAGTGATTTGAGCTATGGTGAACAGCGGTTGCTGGAGATCGCTGTCGCCTTAGCTTCAAATCCTTCAGTCCTCATGTTAGATGAACCAACGGCCGGTCTTTCTAGCGCAGAAATCGCCGCGGTTGTCAAATTAATCAATAGCCTTCCGAGTGATTTGACCGTGCTGATCATTGAGCATGACCTGGATGTCATATTTGATATTGCCGAATATTTGTCCGTTTTACACTTTGGAAAAGTAATTGCCAGTGGATTGACGGCCGACGTTCGTCAAAACGAAAAGGTTAGGGAAGTCTATATTGGAGACGCATGATCGAGCTGCTTTGACCCTCGAAAACGTCCATGTATACTATGGCCTTGGACATGTTCTTCAGGGTGTCAGCCTCAACGTTAAGCAGGGTGAAATTACAACTATTGTCGGCCGCAACGGGGTAGGCAAAACGACCACGATAAACACAATTATGGGTTTGCTGCCCGCCTCCGAAGGCCGGATAATCTTTGATGATGACGGCCGGCAATGGGATTTGTTGCAGCATCCCGTATATTATCGCAAAAAATTAGGTATTGGACTTGTGCCCCAGGGCCGGAGATTATTTCGCAGCCTGACAGTTTCTGAACATCTTAATTTAATTTCCCAGTATTCCAACGAACCTTTCACTGTTGATTCTATTTACGAATTATTCCCTCGTTTACATGAACGGAGGCGGGCCAACGCTCAAACCTTATCGGGTGGTGAACAATCCATGCTTGCCATTGCCAGGGGACTTATTGTTAACCCTCGTTTGCTATTAATGGATGAACCTACAGAGGGCTTAGCCCCTTTGCTTGTAGAGATGATTGGCGAAGTGATTCAACAGCTAAGCGAACAAGGGATTACTGTTCTTCTAGTTGAGCAAAAATTGCGGTTTGCCTTAGAAGTGTCTCATCATGTCGCCATAATGGAACGGGGGAAGATAATTGATATATATGCCAGCAATCAAATTGATGATGCCAATTCCCTTAGTGAGTTGATTATGCACGGGTGAGCAAAAAGAAGCAGATAACTAGGAGTGAAATGTATGACACCGCAAAGCCTACAGCCATCCAGCTTTTCGCAGGAGCGTGAAACATTAACCGATCGCGTTTATGAGCTTCTACGTACCGATATTCTTAGCAACCAGACGCTGCCAGGCACCCCTTTGCAGGAAGCGGTAATAGCCAGGGAGTTAGGGATAAGTCGCGGACCGGTGCGCGAAGCCCTGCTGAAGCTGGCTGCTGAGGGATTGGTCGATATCATTCCACGGCGGGGTGCGGTGGTTAGTTCTCTAACCTGGAAAGAATTTATTGATGCCTATCGCATTCGGGAAGCATTGGAAGCATTGGCAGTTCGCCTGGCAACCCCGCTCTTAAGCGAAGAAGATTTGAACCATTTGGCAGATTTGAACGCGCAAATGATTGAGCATGCTCAAAAAGAGGAAGCAAATGCTTTCTTTTCCATTAATAAACAGTTTCATCTTTTCTTCGTCGATTGTTCCGACAATCAAAAACTGATTGACATGTACCGGCCTTTGGCCGATCAGATCAGACGTTACCGCATGCGCTCTCTAACATTACGTGGCGGCATGAAACGCTCCTGTGAAGAGCATCATGCCATCCTGGACGCGGTACGAAAAAAAGATGCCGAGCAAGCAGCCCGCAGAATGATCGAGCATATCCAGATTCCGGAACAGATATTGCATTCCGATCGGGGAATTGATGAACTTGAACTTGTTATCCAGGAAGAATAGTGAGCTTATTATCTGGAAACAGGAAAGGTCAATAAAGTAAGATATTGGGAGATGATAATGGATAGGAAAAAACCTTTGTTTGGTGTAAATGTTAACAATCGAGAACCTTTAATTGCACCGAGCTATACGCTCAATGATTTAATGGAACTCTCCGAAATTGTTGAGGAGGTAGGTTTTGACTCTGTGTGGGTAGGTGACAGCCTGTTTTCCAAACCCCGTTACGAGCCGATGATGCTCATGGCCGCAATTTCCCAGCGAACAGAGCGCGTAAAGCTGGGTACGGCGTGCCTGGTAACTGCCACCCGTAATCCCCTATACTTGGCTTTGGAGTGGGCTACTCTCGATCGAATGAGTAACGGCCGTACGATTCTTGGGGCTTGTATGGGGAATCCCGAAGAAGGTGTCAGGCGAGAGTATGCAGCGCTAGGCTTATCCTTCAAACAGCGCGCCCAAATCTTTGAAGAAGGATTGGCGGTATTACGTGAATTGTGGACAGATGGCGTTACGAACTTCACGGGCGATCATTTTAATTATGACAATGTCAGTTTCTATTCCGGAACTGAAATGGAGCCTTTAAATCCTGTTCAAAATCCCCCGCCGATTTGGGTTGTCAGCAATCCCAGGCTGGTCCGTGGGAAAAACAAGGAGCAGGAAACAGCTCAGGTGATTAGCCGTGCCGCCCGTCGAATTGCCGAATATGGGGACGGCTGGATGACCTGCTGTCGCGCTGCTCATCCCGATGAGTTTAGCGAACAAAGGGAGCAGATCGTTTCTGCTGTCAAGGAGAGAGGAGGCGATCCGGCCGATTGTATCATGTCTTACCAGGTCACAATGAATATCGCCGATTCTCGCGCAGAAGCTCAACGCGGCATAGAAGCCTATATTGGTGAATACTATCCGGAATTAAGTCAAAAAATGGACATATCTGAATGGGGTCCTGTGGGAACTCCTGATGACATTCTAAGCTGGCTAAACACGTTTCATGAGGCAGGCGTCGATTACTTTATTTGCAGGTTCGGTTCATTGGATCAATTTGGCCAGGTGGAACGTTTTGCAAAAGAGGTTTTCCCGGTATTTGACCAGTAATCCGGCACTTTTTCAAAGAGAAGATGAACTGGACGCTGAATCACGCTGATAACGCTGAATTTTTTATTTTTATCCGCGTAAATCCGCTCTTGTCCGCGTCCTGTTACTAAGCTGTCGGGTAGTTAGATATTTGAAACTAATTGAGTCGATCATCAAGAAGGAGATAAAAAATGGCAGACATATCTGAAAGTTTGCGCCGCGATGCAGAATTGATAATTGATATCTGTTTTACGGTTGAGCGAGACGACATCGTCACGATCATTTGTGACAACCAGCACCGGCAAGAAGCGGACGTGCTGGCTCAAATTGCTGTGGAACGGGGTGCCTTTCCGGTCATTATGAACAATGAACAGCAGGTAAGACGTGGATTGGCAGACACACTCTTCCCGATGGCTCCCCCCAGGAATCTACACAAGGCTATGGTCGCCTCAGATGAAGTGATCATCATAACCAACCTGGAATGGGCGAATCGCTTTGCCCATGTCGCTGCTGTAAAAGAAACCGTTGCCGCCAACGCCAAGATTGGCTCAATAGAAGGAGGGATGGGCAGTTGGGATCTTAGCGAAGCCGACATTCACGCCGCCATCAGGCGGGCGGAGGAGGCCATTAACGCTCTGGAGGGGAAGGAGCGCATTCACGTTACCTCCCCGGCCGGGACGGATATTACCGTTTCCATCGCTGGACGCCCCGCACTACAGGTCACGCCAATCCGTGAACGAGGTATGATGATGGGACCGACTCCGCTCTGGGCGGAAGTCGCTTTTGCCGCGGTTGAAGATCAAAGCGAAGGGACTATGGTCGTTGACGGAGTCATGCTGGGCATCGGCTTGCCGGGTCAAGTTGAAAATCCAATCACCTGGCATATGAAAGGAGGCAAGTGTGTCAAGATTGAAGGTGACGCAGAAGCCGACACATTACGCCAGGTCATCAGTAGCGTAGAGAACGCCGACATCATTGGGGAGTTTGCTTTTGGTGTTAGTGATAAAGCACCGTTCGGAACTCCATCGGAAAAAGGTCGGGTGGGCACTGTGCATTTTGCCCTGGGTGACAATCATAACGCTTATCCCGGAGGATTGAACGTGAGCAAACTGCACCTGGATGGGGTAAGTCTTAATGCAACAATGCAAATTTTGGATAATGGCCAATATATTCTCAAGGATGGGAAATGGGTTCTATGACCACAAAAGTTCAAGTTATCGCCCTCGAAAATGTCGAAAAGATCGAATTGCCGCGAGATAGTTGGAGTCGAATGGTCTTGAATGACAAGACAGTGTCCGGCAATCAAAGCGCACTAGGTTATTCAGTGTTTAAACCTGGTTCAGTCACATCGCCAGTTTCCCATCAGGTTGAAGAATTGGCCTTCGTCGTATCGGGAACGGGTGAATTGCGACTGGATGATGGTGTCGTGTCTTATGGACCTGGCGATGCGCTGTTCATTCCCGCCAATACCTGGCACGTTGTAGCTAACAATGGCAAGGAGGATGTGATCATGATCTTCACCTTCCCATATCCGGATTACCCACCAACCGAACGCAGGTGAGAAATGATGCTTGATAAAGAGTTGTGCACTCAAGTAGCCTGGGCATGTCGCATATTGGCTGGTGATGGCCATGCGGATTTGACCCTGGGTCATGTTAGTGTGCGCAGTTCGGATAATATCGTTTATATCAAACGTAAAGATATTGGTCTTGACGAGGTGACACCCGGCGATGTTCTAGCCATTGACCTGGATTGCAATATCCTTGCTGGAGAAGGTGTGCTACACCTGGAGACGGTGCTCCATTCTGAGGTTTATAAGGTACGTCGTGATGTAAATTCGATAGCTCACACACATGCGCCCTATGCGACGGCACTAGGAGCAACAACAGCCGACCTTGCATTAATTAACCATGATGCGGTTCTTTTCTATGACGGTCTTGGTCACTTTGAGGAGACGGCCGGCCTGATATCAAGCAGTGATATGGGCAAGATGGTTGCTCAGGCTTTGGGTGCGCATCGTGCCGTGATCATGGGCAATCATGGCGTTCTATGCGTCGGCAGCAGTGTGCCCTGGCTTACTTATACGGCTTTAACCCTGGAGAGGGCTATTAAGATTCAAGCCATTGCTACGTCGTTAGGACCCCTTAAGCCCGTGAGTAAGGAAGCAGCAAAAAGGCTTTTCGCTGAAAAATATCGCGATGAATTTATTCATTCCTACTGGGAGTATTTAATCCGTAGGGCCAGATCCGCCGGACAAGGTGCAGGTATGCCCGGCGATGATCGACAAGATCAGGAGGATTGAGAGTTGAAGGAATTCCAGATACATGAACCACAGTCAGCACAGGAAGCATCTGGTTTGCTGGCGCAATTCGGGTGGGATGCCTCCTTATACGCGGGGGGAACAGAGTTGTTGATTCTGATGCGTGAGGGATTGGCTCACTTCCCGCATTTGATTGATGTCAAGCATATCACCGGTTTGAACGGGGTACGGCTTGATGACGATAGTCGAATGATCCGTATTGGAGCAGCGGCAACGCACCACATGGTCGAACGATCTGACCTTGTCGCCCAATTTGCGCCTCTATTGGCCGAAGTGGAACGGTTGGTTGGCAATATTCGGGTCCGTGTGGCAGGCACAATCGGTGGCAATCTTTGTTTTGCCGAGCCCCGTAGCGATATTGCAACGCTTTTTACTGCCTGGCCGGGAGTGATCTATGAGTTAACCTCTGTTCGCGGTGTGCGTCATATACCTGCGCATGAGTTTAATATTGATCTTTTCCTGACGGTGCGGGAAGAAGACGAATTAATGACGGCGATAATCTTGCCTCCTCTGCCTTCTGGTATGTATGGGGCCTTTGATAAATTCGTTACGTTGGAACGCCCTACGGCAAATGTAGCCGCGTTCTTATCGCTTAATAACGGGCATATCACATCGTCCAGCATATCGGTTGGCAGTGTGGGTCCTGCCCCTTACCTGGCTACGGAGGGGATGGCTCTCTTAGAGGGACAGGCTGTTTCAGATGCCTTATTTGAGGCGGCAGCGGATGCGGTCGCTGAAATGGCCGATCCTGTTGAGGATATTTATGGCGCTGTTGATTACAAACGCCAACTTGTACGCGTCTTGACGAAACGTGCCCTCAAGAAGGCGGTTGAAAAGGCAAAGGGAGCGAAGGAATGAAAGACCCACTGCGGATACCTATAACAGTTTCAATTAACGGCCGGCAAGTCGAAACGGAAATTGAGCCTCGCGAGATCTTGCTGGACTTTCTCCGCGACCACTTAAACCTTACCGGTACGAAACGATCGTGTGATATTCAGATTTGTGGCGCTTGCACGGTCTTGCTGGATGGGCAACCGGTAAGCGCCTGCAATACGTTAGCCTATGAAACAAACGGCCGTAATGTGCTCACGATTGAAAGCCTGGCGCAATCCGGCGAATTACATGTCATCCAGGAAGCCTTTATTAAACACAACGCGCTGCAATGTGGTTTCTGTACGCCGGGCATGGTCATGAGCGCCGTGGCCTTACTCGCGGAAAACGGTTCACCCTCCGAAGCTGAGATCCACCACTATCTGCACGGCAATCTATGCCGCTGTACGGGCTACTATCCCATTGTTGAAGCCGTCAAAGATGCCGCGCAGCACCTGCAAAATGGAGAAATAGATTACGATGTTTGACCAGGTTTTTGGTATTGGACAAAATGCCCCGCGGGTCGACGGCCACGCCAAGGTGACCGGGCAAGCGGTTTTTGCCGGGGATATTAAATTGGCCAACATGTTGGAAGCCAGCATTTTAAGAAGTCCTTACGCCCATGCACGAATCAAATCGATTGACACGGCCGTCGCCGAACAGGTGCCCGGTGTCGTGGCTATATTGACCGGCGCTGATCTGGCTGATATCGATCCATACTACGGACATGCCGTTAAGGATCGCCCTATCTTGGCCATAGACACGGCTCGATTTGCCGGGGACCCGGTGGCCATCGTGGCCGCCGCAACCGCACAAGCTGCCGCTGATGCCGTTGACTTGATCGAGGTTGAATATGAAGTATTGCCGGCGGTGACAACTATTGCGGAAGCGACGGCCGACAACGCCGTCCATATCCATGATGGCGATTCATTACGCCTGGGGCAGTTCCACGGTTTGGGCGATTTTCAGCCACAAGGCAATATCTGTTATGAGCACCACCTGGTAAAAGGTGAAGTAAGCTGGTTAATTGAAAACGCAGCAGTGGTCGTTTCCGGAGATTACCTTTTCCCGTCCATCTATCAATATTCATTGGAAACACATACCACAGTTGCCGATTGGCCGGCTCACGACAAACTTGAATTATGGTCGTCCTGCCAGCATCCATATTTAGTTCGTGACGAACTGGCCGACATATTCCGCTTACCCGCAGCCAATATCCGCATCCATATCCCTTACCTGGGAGGTGGTTTCGGCAGCAAATCGTATACGCGAATGGAACCCATCGCCGCTGCCCTGGCGCGCAAGGCGGGACAACCTGTCCGTGTGGCCAATTCGGTCAACGAGTCGATGCTTACCAGCCGCCGTCATAATATGAAGTGCCATATGCGCACGGCCGCTCACTCTGACGGCACCCTGGTAGCCCGCGAGGTAACGATTTACCTGGATACGGGTGCTTATGCAGATAACGGTCCGCGTGTTGTGGCCACGGCTGCCGATGCCGCACCGGGACCTTACCGCTGGGAAGGTTATGCTGTTGACTCATACGGCGTATATACCAATCGGCCGCCGGCCGGTTCCTACCGCGCATTTGGCGCCACTCATTTACAATGGATTGGAGAAAGCCAGATTGATGAGATCGCCCGCAAAGTCGGCCTGGACTCCCTGCAAATAAGGGAGAAAAACCTTCTTAAGCCAGGCGAGGCGGTGCGGAAAGGGGGCAAACCGCTTGACGCTGACCTCATCGGCGATATCAGGCTGGTGGCTGAAGGGCTGGAATGGAACCAACCGTCGGCGCCTGATGTAGGGCGCGGATTAGGAGTCGGGTTACTGGCAGCCGGATCGCGCCCTGTCTCCACTGCCATCGTGCGCATGGAAGCTGACAGTACAGTTACGGTGTTAGTCAGCACCACCGAACTAGGACAGGGAGCACGAACGGTGATGAGCCAACTTGTCAGCCAGGAGCTGTCGTTACCCTTGTCTCAGATCCGTGTTCCGGACGGAGACACACAAATCACACCTTACGATCGTTCCACCGGAGCCAGCCGCTCGACCACACTTGCCGGAAAGGCGGTCAATCAAGCGGCAATCGAAATACGAGAGCAGTTAAAGGCCATTGCCGCCGAAATGTGGGACGTAAGTCCCGAAGCTGTCGTCTTGAGGGATGGACGTGCCTGGCATGATACGCAGTCGGCTGCCTATTCGGATTTAATTTTTCACCACTTCGGGTTTGCCGGCGGTGAACTTATTGGACAGGGAATCGTTCGGCCGGGATTGGGACAAGGAACGTATGAGGCGGGTCCCGTATTCTGGGAGGTGTGCATCGGTGGGGTGGAAATAGAGTTGGATCGAGACACAGGCTACATACATATGCGCAAAATCGTCAGTGTAGCGGATGTAGGTACGGCCGTTAACCCGGCCTTGATCAAAGGGCAAGAGATGGGTGGCGCGATGCAGGGCTTGGGCAATGCTATTTATGAAGAGATGCTGTTCTCTGACGGGCAACTACTGAATGGCAACCTGGCCGATTATCATGTACCCAATATCGAAGATACGGCCGATAAGTTTGTTTCATTTATCGTTCAAAATGAAGATGGTCCCGGCCCTTATGGGCTGAAAGGCGTTGGCGAAGGCATCCTGGCCGCCATGCCGGCGGCCATTACCAACGCCTTAGCTTCACTTGACGTCATTATTGACGAGCTGCCGGCGACGCCCGAACGGGTATGGCGCGCCGCGCAAAAAGCTCACAAATCCATATAAGGGTATCAGACCCAAAGGAGAAAAGTATGACAACTGATAGAGTTAATTCTGTAGCAATCATTGGGGCAGGCACGATGGGTCCTGGCATGGCTGTCGTTTTTGCCGTGCACGGCTATGAGACGCGCTTGATGGACATCAGCGAAGAGGTTCTAGAACGGGCGAAGAACACCGTTGACATCGTGTTTAATGTCCTGAAAAATAATGGCTTTATTACTGATGAGCAGATAGCCAAAGGGCGTGCTTTGCTGACGTATACGCTTGACCAGGAGGAAGCGGTAAGTGGCGTCGATCTTGTAGCCGAGGCCATTCCGGAAACATTAGAGCTAAAACATGATTTCTATCGTGAAGTGGAGACGCAAGTAAGTGCAGAAGCGATACTCGCCTCCAATACCTCCGGCATTCCCATCACTCGTTTAGCGGAGGTTTGCCAACATCCGCAACGGGTAGTGGGCATGCACTGGTCGAATCCACCCCATATTATCCCCGTGATTGAAGTGATCAAAGGGGAACAAACGACGGATGAAACCGTCACCGCCTTGTGGGAAGTTATTGAAGACATCAAGATGCTGCCGGTACTTGTCCAGCGTGACGTCGCCGGTTTTATAGAAAACCGGGTTCTTTATGCCATTATGCGTGAGTGCCTGCACTTACTGGAAACCGGTGTCGCTTCGGCCGAAGATATTGATGCGGTCGTCAAGTGGGGCATCGGATACAAATTGGCTGTTATCGGCCCGATGGAACTGCTGGATGTCGCCGGGTTAGATATTTACAATAGCGTGGCCAGCTATCTTAACGCTGACCTTTCTAATGAAGCCGGTGTGAGTCAAATTGTGACCGAGATGGTGCAGGATCAAAAACTAGGCATCAAAACCGGCGGCGGCCTCTTTTCCTATGAGCCGGAAGAGATTGGCCCCCTCATGCAGCGACGGATGAATTTGTTGTTGAGCACGAAGAAGGTCCTGGCCGATTGGCTGTAGATGTTATTGATATAACCGGTAAAAGATATGGCGCTTACGGTAAAACATTCCTTTGAAGTCCAGGCCCCCATCGACTCTGTATGGGCTTATTTCGCAGAACCGCCCCAGGTTGTTTCCTGCATCCCTGGGGCAGAACTTTTGGAAGTGAGCGATCAGAAAACCTATCTCGGCCGTGTCGGCATCCGCCTCGGTCAAATCAATATGAAACTTGAAGGCAAAGTTCGCATAGTGGAAATCGACGCTGAGCAAAGGACGATGCTGCTTGTGGCTGGAGGGGATCAGGTTGGTGCTCCGGGCGGTGCCGAAGCGGATATTAATTTTTCTTTGCAAGAAGTGGGCGACGTGCATACCAACGTGAATATCCTGGCCGATATCAGCGTATCCGGTAAGCTTGCTCAGATGGGTGGGGGCATGGTTCAGACAGTGGGCAAGTTCATGTTCGGCCGCTTCTCTAAATGTGTTTGCAACATCTTGGACGAAGAGATAAGTATAGAATTGCCGGAGAAAATGGCGGCGGATCAAAACTTCTTTCAAAGAGTTTGGCAGGCAATTCGGGGGTGGGTCAGAAAGCTATTCAAGAGGTGATAATGATGGTTTATTGCCCAGAGTGGCAGCGATCCCCGTAGCTCCCGTAGCCTATAGTATTTACTTATAGGATAAAGAACTCTCAAGATTACTTGGGGGTTCTTTTATTTTATAGGCTACTGAATTTTGTTCTTGCGGGAGCGATGAACATAGGGGAACTATTGCCGTATTTGCACCATAACGCTCTTGCACCAGATCAACGGCCGTTGGCTAAGGGCAGGTGACGGTACCAAGTGGAACCCTGGTTGGTTCGATGGAGGACTCAATATAAAGATTTGTCCATGTACCAGGACCGGAAACCGTTTCCATAAAAGGCTCACCATTTTCCCCTGTTGTTCCTGAAAACAACATTCCTTCGTCTGACGAAACGCTGATATCGGCGTTATTCCATGTCGGTTCCTGCGCGATGACTTGCAAATTATTATCTACACAAACGGCCACAGATAGAAATGCTGAGGTTTCGGTGGGAATTGCACCAGGATAGGGCTCGGGGTCAGGCGTATCGGTTGGACTCGTGACTGGGTAGGCCTCTGGTGTGGTAGTTGGGCCAACAGGATATGGGTCAGGGATATCGGTTGGGCCAACAGGATATGGGTCAGGCGTATCGGTTGGCTCCACGGTGGGAAGCGGGCTGGGTGTCTGTGTAGGTGCCTGATTTACAGAAAGGGTTGCCGTCAACGTCCCGCTTAATGTTGGTGAAGGCGTGAGCGTAGGTGTTGCGGTGTTGGTCAGGGTTACGGTGGCCGTTAGTGGCGTTGTTACCGTTTGGCTTGGCGAGGCAATGTCCGACATGTCTATATCGAGTATCTCTGTCAGTTTTGTTAAATCGTCCGCGGCCAAATCCAAATCGCCCAGAACCTGTTCTATTTCGGCCGTACTCAACTCCATCCTCGGTAATAACTCGCCCAGTTGATCACTGGTTAAGTCATGTGCGTTCAACAAGGAAACAAGTTGTGCCAGATCATCGGAGTTGAGGAAATCCCATTCGACCATAATCTCATGATACAAGGCTAGATTCGCCAAATGAGTGAGTAAGGCTGCTTCATCTTCTTCCTCAAATTCTAAAGCTGCAATAATTGTATCCAGACGCATTGGCTCCAGCCGCAAGGCAAAGAGTAACTCGCCCAACCCCGGCAGCGGCAAAGAATACGTGGTGATCAGGTTAATAAGCTGCTCATCTGTAAGCTGTAGAGGTTGTAAAATCTCTCCAATCTCCTGCCCTGTTAGATCTTGTTCGGTTAGGGAAACCAGCGTGGTTTCTAAATCCTGTTCTCCCAAAAATGGGCTAACCGTGTCGATGATGCTGATGATCCCATCAGCCCCACTCTCCATCAACAGATCATTCAGTGGTTGATTAGGGAGTTTGATGGGTTGTTCGTCGTAATTCCCGTCGCCATCCTCATCAGCGTATACATCAATCTGGCCGCTGCCATTCCAGGCTTCGATGTCGAGAAGAACGGCTCCACCATCCTCAATCTCTAGAGATGAGGTGGCAAAGAGCGCCTCTTCTTCGTCCGTCAGGCGGGTCAGGAGAAGTGTCGTATCCTCTAAATCGGCCGCCTGGCTGCGAAGCTCCAACCCTCCTCCGGTTTCGTCCGTCCTAATAGACAGACCGTCACCATCGGCGAACTGACCACCCAGAAGTGAAACTTTGTACGAGGCGTCTTCCTGGCGGATGGTCACATTTAGCGAGGGGGACTGGTCTCCGCCTGCCTGGAAATCAACGCTTTGGTTAGTCGGGTCCACAATCAGTTGGTTGTTTTCGGCGGATGGATCCAGTTGATCAATGACAAGCGATAGATCTTGCCCCAGGCTGGAAACACGTTCCAGGTTGCTGAATTCTACAGTAAAATCAGTGTCGGCGGGCAGAACAATATCCGGCGCATCAGTGGCTGACAATTGCCCCCGCTGGAAAATGTGTCGTGCTCCGGGAATCTCATTGATGATCTCACCAGCCACCGAGCCAATGGTACCCAGTGCCGTTTTGATCAGCACGTCACCTTGTCCCAAGAGGGAAAGGAGGATGACCTCTCCACCGGCTTCTTCAGCTCCAAGTTCTGGTGGGCAAAACGGGCAGCTGGCTGTATCGTAGGCTGATAGGGGAATATAGCGCAGCGTTTCTGTCGTGGAATCGCCTTCATATATCGTTGTCATCTCTTCGGGATTCCCTGCACCCTGGCCATAGCGCCAGGTATTGGCCTCATAATTTACCTCTACGTGGACTTCTTCGCCGGGAAAGTTGTTGTCATAGGCGAGAATATGATACCTTTGCGGTTCTACCTGTTCAACGCCATATGCCAGCAGGGAATGACCCCCGACCAGGCCGGGTAAGAAAATGCTCAGATCCACCGGCTCGCCGAGAGCGATCAGAGCGTCAATAATGTCGCGGGGTGTGCCGGAGACCTCACTGGACCATACTGACTGAACCCAATAGAGGGAACCGTTGACGGCAATGGTGCGCATAATGGGGATATCCTGAGTGAGGTCGTAGGGGGTTGACGCGTCCGGGCTAAACAAAGTTGGCTGAATATCTCCCTGGGCAAAGCGATAGCTGGTGACGGTGAAACCAATACAGTGTCCATATTCCATATCCACGTTACGGTCGTCAATCCATTGCTGGGCCTCGGCCGAGGGAATACATTCTTCATCGTTCCCTTCAATCCGCGAACAAACGCCATCACCGAATTCAGCCCGCAAATCGGCGATAGTGAAATTCCCTTCGGGAAAGGTGGCACCGTAATTACGAAAGCTGAATCCGTCCGGCCGTACCTCGAATGGGAAGGAATAACCGATACTTGATTCTGCTTCTGTATCTAACTCTTTTGTTGCGGGAGGAAGGGTAGCGGCAGGCGTTTCTGCCTCACCAGGTGATTCTTCACCTCGGGCCGCAGCTAGTGTGGTTGTGGCCGTAGGCACCAACGCCTGGTTTTCCTCATTTTGACAGGAGGCGAGAAGAAAAATAGCTACCAGAAATAGAAGTAGATTTAAGACGGACCGATTCATAAACTTTTGGGATCTATGGACGACTGTTACTGTTATAGGATTGGCAGTCGTATAACGACTGCCAGTCCTTCTGTTCACTGTACAAACTCTTTAGAAATATATCACAAACTATTGGGCTGTCACCATGATTGTATAAGTTCCCGTCGAACCCGAGTAGCCGCTTACGGAAATCTGGCAGGAGCCGTCAGCAGACGATGTCAGGGTCAATGTTTCGGCTACGCCTTCCCATTGCCAGTCAAAGTTTCCAGACCACCTTCTTGTAGCAGTTGAACAAGTATAACTTGGATCAACATCAAATTCAGCCGAAGGCGTAACCAGGACTGTGTAGGTTCGTCCAGGGAAAATACCAAACGTGTGTTCGGCCGCGCCACCGGCAGCAATGGTACCATTCTCGTCTAATATTGTTCCCGATGGTGCAGCCTGTGTGGGAGGCACAGCCGTGGGAGGTACGGTTGTTGGTGGATCGTCCGTTGGAGGTACGGCTGTTGGAGGCACATCCGTAGGCGGAACGTCCGTGGCAGGCACATCCGTGGTCGGCACGTTTGTAGGCGCTACGGCTGTTGGAGGAACCGCTGTAGGTGGCACGTCTGTAGGTGGTACGTCTGTAGGAGGCACAGCCGTTGGAGGAACCGCTGTAGGCGGCACGGCCGTAGGTTGAGTTATACTCCCACCGCCACAGAGTTGGGCCTCGCCAGCCGGATCGGCCGCATAGCCAAACCAGAGGTTAGCGAAATTACCGTTTATCCCAACGCCCATCGCGGCGGGTCGTGTCCATCCGTTTTGTTCGGTCATCACGGCGTTGTGTCCCGGACTATTGCGCCAGGCGGTTAATGCGCCTTGGGGTGTCGCTCCGCCTCCGGCTGCATAGGAGTTCTCGACGCCAATACCTGGGTACCCGGCGAGCTCGCGTGGTTTGTCCCACATGCCCTGCGCATTGGCATGGTCACTGGTATAGCAGACGGCCGTCCAGGTCCCTTGTTGCAGGGCGGGATTCACGTTGCCGGTCCAACTGTGCAGATTGCATGTTTTACCGGCTGGTGGTGCGGGAAATGCATTACCGTTGGTAGTGGCATCCCAACTATGTTGCTGGGCAACCAGGGTCATTGACTTAGAGACCTGCACTGGTGGCAGGTTTAACGACGCACGGTACTCATTGATAAGACGTGCCAATTCGCCTTCCTCCGCGGTCAGACAAGCGGCCGTGGCATCACTGGTGACCGCGGTTTGGCCGCGAGCGGCCGGGCCATCCTCAGTGCTTGCTTCGAATAGCCCGGGAGCGGAACCTAGTGCACTATTTTCCTTTACCCTCACCTCATTGTCACCAGTATCTTGCGTGTCTTGGTCGGTGGCTGTGCTCTCAGCAGTATCGCTTCCGCCACAAGCAACCAACAACAGTCCAACTAACAGAACTAAAATTAATAAATACATTCGTTTTACCATGTTTATTCTCCTTGAATAAGAAATCTGAACGATATAAAAAATGGCTTGCACCGACGTGTGTAGTCAGTGGCAGTGAGGAGGCCCTAGCTGCGGTCTCTTTCTAAACCATAGGACAATCCGCCTCTGTTCAATTGGTGATCGTTTAGGAGGTATTGATAGTATGGTTGTTGTGGCTGTCGAACTGTGTTACCAGGCAAATCGCCGTACTCGCATCGTTGGGGGACGGCCCGTTAGTAGGAATAATTTCTAACTTTGCTAGCGAGTTATGTTATACTTTAATGACGATCCATTAATTCATCATTAGTTTCGAAGGTCTTGTCTCGATTAATTTTTTCTTTACTCGGTCAATTGCAGATCGAGCAGCACAATGTGGGAGCGATCACCCTCACTAACCGTAAAGGGATCGGGCTGCTGGCCTACCTTCTGATCGAGTCGGATCATGCCCACAGTCGTGAATTTTTACTTGGCTTGTTGTGGCCCGACTTGCCAACTGCTTCGGCTCAAAACAATCTTCGCGTGACCTGGGCGTATCTTCAAAAAGCCTTGGGAACAAGCGATTCCAAGGAGGAGCCACACCTGATCGGCGACCGGCTCACCTTGCGCTTTAACCCGCTAAGCGATTACGAATTGGATGTTGTCCGCTTTAACACATTGATGGAAGCTTGCCGCCTACATCCACATCCCGACAAATATGATTGCTCAGAATGTGCCGAACGGCTGACACAGGCGCTTGATTTAGTTCGCGGCGATTTTTTGGATAAATTCTCACTCCCCAATTGCGTGCAGTTTGATGATTGGTCCCTCATGCAGCGTAAACAGTTCCAAAAGCAGGTGACATCAGCGTTGGAACAGCTTGCTACCTTTCATGAACGCGCCGGACAAATGGCTGAAGCCGAAGGTGCCATCCGTCGTCTACTCGAATACGACCCGCTGAGCGAATCTGCCTATCGTCAATTGATGCGTGTGTTGGCTCGCGCAGATCAGCGCAGCGCAGCCCTGGATGCCTACGAAACATTCCGACGCCTATTGGCAACCGACCTTGGGCTGGCGCCAGCCATAGAAACTGTGACGCTTGCTGAGCAGATCCGCGCCCTCGCGCCCGTTGAGTCGCATGCGCGGCAGGCTGTTCTCCCGCCCGTCTTTACACGCTTTTTTGGACGCCAGAAAGAATCTGCGCGGTTGGTCGATCTTCTGTCGCGTCGCACCGTCAGGTTGGTGACATTGACAGGACCTGGCGGCGTCGGCAAGACACGCCTCGCGATCGAGGTTGCTCACCGTATGGCAGGCGATTTAGCCTATGAGATCTGCCTTGTTGAATTGGCAGGTGTAACCAATGAAAGTTCTGTTGACGATGCCGTCGCGGCGGCATTGCGTTTGCCGACCAACACCGGCCGCTCGACCACTGCTGCCATCGTGGACTACCTGCGTGATAGGTCAATGCTTATTGTGCTGGATAATTGCGAACATCTGGTGAAAGCGTGTGCGCGCTTTGTCCAAACGCTCTGTCGCGAAGCTGCTGGGTTGACTGTCCTGGCGACGAGCCGCATCCCGCTTCACCTTGATGAGGAACACGTCGTACGTCTGGAACCATTTGCCACGCCAAAAATCAATGGTACGAAAAATCTCACGATTACGGACTCCCTACGCTTTGACTCGGTTCAGTTATTCACAAACCGCGCAGCCCAATCCTTGCTACATTTCACGCTGACTGACGAGAATGTTCTGGCAGTCGCCCGCATCTGCCAACAGCTTGATGGTATCCCCTTGGCTATCGAAATCGCAGCGGCACAGACGCACGTGATGCCAATTGAAGCGATCGCCGAACGGCTGGATCAACGCTTTGCCTGGCTTAATAGGCGGACGGCCGGAACCATACCACGCCAGCGCACCTTACACACCTTGATCGATTGGTCCTACGAGCTTTTGAGCCCGGAGAACCAATTGGTATTCCGCCGAGTAGCAGTATTCGCCGGAGGATGGACATTGGAAGCCGCCGAGACGGTCTGCGCTCCAGCGGAGCCTTGCGGTGAGATCCTCGCTGATCTGGTTGACCACTCTCTGGTCATCTTTGAGGTTGATGGTAATCGTCAGCGCTACCGCATGCATGAAACTATCCGCCAGTTTGCAGAGGAGCATCTGCAAGGTAGCCATCAGGAGGCAGAGACACTGGAGCGTCATGCCTACTACTATGCACATCTTGTCTCTCAAGCGGCGGAGAATCCGGCTGGGCAGCCTCTTCCCGCACGGCTAGGTACCGTACAAGACGACCACGATAACCTGCAACGCGCGTTTGATTGGTTGCTTGCGCACGATCGCGAGCAAGCGCTGGCCCTGGTCGCGCAATTGGGCACTGATCTGAATTTCTGGGAACTGAGTGGATTTTTCCAGGAAGGGCGTCGTTGGCTCCAGCGCGTATTGGATGCTACTGACACATCGGTTTCGCTCCCTCACGCAAAAGCCCTGCTGGCAGCGGCCGATCTATCCTCGGCGATCTCTGATTTTGACTATGGGTTGCAGTGTGCTCGGCAAGCACAGCAATTGTTCCAGCAGCTAGGTGATCGGGAGGGAGAGATCGACGCTCGCTTGGCGTATTACGGATTGGCTGAATTAAGTGGCAACCTCACGAACCTGCAAGTGCAAGCTGAAGAAGTGCTGCTGGAGGCTGAGCGTATATCTTATACGGCTGGTATAGCCAAAGCCAGAATGGTGCTGGGAACTGTGGCCTATCATGTAGGCAAGGATCAAGCCGCAATTGAGTATATCTTGCCAAGCATAGCAATGTGGCGCCAACTCGAGCGCCCGTTTGATCTCGCAACAGCACTCAATCGGCTTGCTGGCGCATTATTGGGAAACAAGAAATATGCGGCAGCTCAACAAGCATTTGAGGAATGTCGGGATATTTACCGATCGCTCGGCTATCGGCGTGGCGTTGCCCTAGCCGTTCAAAACCTGGGAAACGTCGCTTATCAGCTTGGCGATTATGCTCAGGCTAGGGCATTATACTGCGAAGGCCTGCAAATACGTTACGAATTAGGTCTTCAGCGTGGGTATGCCTACTCATTTGAATTTATTGCTGACGTTGAAGAAATTGAAAATCACTACGAACGGGCGGTTCAACTCCTGGCGGCGGCTGAGACCTTGCGGATTCGACTTGGCGCGCCAATTGAACAAATAGAAGTGAAAGAAAATGAGGCTGCTTTGGCGAGACTGCGTGCCCAGCTCGGAGATGTCGTGTTTGAATTGGAATGGTCGAAAGGAGCGACGATGACCACCGAACAAGCGATCACGCTTGCGCTAAGTTAGGTAATCGGCAACTGACCCTGTTCAAAAAAAGTGGACACAACAAATCATATCAAGATACACTATTTCTTGAGAACAACAATGAGAAAAAAGGAGGTAGCAAAATGGTTAAGGGCCTTATGCTTGGGCTATTGATGCAATGCATATCTGCCACAGGCTATCTGGTTATCGTCAATGTGACATCTATCAAGAATGAGTGGTTCCGAACCGGTCTTATGATCATCCCGGCTGGCTTGGTTGCTCTGCTAGTCACGAGTTACACGGTTTTTTCTGGACAACAACAGCTATCGGCGATTCAGCCCAGAGAATATATTTACATCGCGCTTGGCTCGATTATGGTCATGTTTATGGCGCAAGCCTTGTTCTTTTTTGGTGTGCAGGTTTCTAATATCACGACAATCGCCCTCACATTGCTGGCCTTTCCCTTCATTAGTCTTATCCTGGAATTAGCGCTGGGAAGGATAAAGTTGTCGTCGTTGGGCATGTATGACTTGGTGGGATTTATCCTGATCGCGGTTGGCTATGTGGTTTTTATCTCTAAGCCACAAGTGCAGTAGGCGGTTGCTAGGGCTTTGACGTGGGTTTTAGCTGGGATTAGACATGATCTTTGGGGAAAACGGCCGTTTCCCCTCCCACGCTCTAGGTAAATCAGCACTCTATCCTTTATAATGAGCCCATGAATGGGCCTATGTCTGGCGACCTGCTGCAAACGAAATTATATGTGCCGCGGTTACGGCCGTTCCTCGTTTCCCGCCCGCACCTCATCAAAAAACTCAACCAGGGGATACAAGAAGGCAGCAAACAAACCCTCATCTCCGGCCCTGCCGGTTTCGGCAAAACCACATTGGTGACCACCTGGGTGCGGCAAACTGAACAGCCCATCGCCTGGCTATCACTGGATGAAAGCGATAACGACCTGACTCGCTTCTTGATCTACTTCGTCGCCGCCTTGCAAACCGTTAAAAACAACTTAGGGCAGGGGGTGTTGGTTGCCCTGCAATCCCCAGGGTCGGTGAACATTGAGGCGGTTCTGACCACCTTGCTCAATGAAATAGCCGAATTCCCTGAAGATGTCGTTCTCATTCTCGACGATTACCACGTAATCGAATCTCAGTCGGTGGACAAAGCAATTACTTTTCTGCTCGACCATCTACCCATTCAAATGCACCTGGTCATCACCAGCCGCATCGATCCATCTTTGCCATTATCACGCCTGCGTGGGCGTGGCCAAATGACAGAGATACGTACTGATGATCTACGCTTTACCACTGACGAAGCGGCATCTTTTCTCAACCAGATGATGGGTTTTGAACTATCAATCCAAGATGCGGCTGCACTGGAGGCGCGCACCGAGGGCTGGATTGCCGGGTTGCAATTGGCTGCCTTATCAATGCAAGGCAGTGGCGATATAAAGGGATTCGTGCGCTCCTTTACCGGCAGCAACCGCTATATTTTAGACTATCTGGGAGAAGAAGTGCTCTCTCATCAGTCCCCAAAAACACAAGACTTTTTGCTAAAGACATCAATATTGAATCGCCTGACTGGATCATTGTGTGACGTTCTCACCGGAAGCAGTGATGGGGAGGAAACGCTTGCAAACCTGGAGCGGGGAAATCTGTTCATCGTCCCTTTGGACAACGAGCGGCGTTGGTATCGCTATCATCACCTCTTCGCCGATTTGTTAAGACGACGACTGAATCAAACTCAACCAGAACTGGCGTCCATATTGCACTGTCAGGCCAGCGACTGGTACACACTTCATGGCTTCCAATTTGAGGCAGTTGATCATGCCCTTGCAGGGAGCAATTTCGAGATGGCAGCCGACCTGATCGAAGCCAATGGATTGCGCTTGATTGGGCAAGGGGCCTTTACCCCTGTGCAGAAATGGATCAATTCACTCCCCGAAAGCATTGTGCAGAAACGGCCGTACCTGTGTGTGTATCATGCCTGGGCATCGAATTTTACCCATCAGTTGGAAGCCATTGAACCCTACCTGCAAGACGCACAACGCGCGCTAAAAGCCCTAGAACCACCAGCCGATGACGACATGACCAGGGATCTGCAAAGTCACATCGCCACACTACGAGCCTGGAATGCTCGCCGTCAGCGAGATAACAACCTGGCGATAAACCTCTTGAAGGACGCGGTAAATCGCCTGGGCGATGGCAATCCATTTGTGCGCACCTTCATTGAACTGAATCTTGGTCTGGCTTACATGGACAACAGAGAGTTGGTGAAGGCCGCTAACGCTTTCCGTGAAGCGGTGTCACAGGGACGCACCTCGGGCAACGAATTGGCCAGTCTCATCGCTACCAGTCACCTGGCCGCAACCCTGATCTTACAGGGGCGTTTGCACGGGGCGGCAAAGCTATGCCGTCAGACAATACGAGATCAGTTGACGCGCCACGAGAAGCCACCTCCGACTCTGTGTATGATATACCTCCGGTTGGGATGGGTGCTGGCTGAATGGAACGACGTGGATGGTTTTTATACAAACCTGACCCAAGGTGTCATCCTGGCCGACCAGATCGGGTATGATTCAGTGGTGATGGCCGGCGCAAGGGCAATGGCATGGGAGAAAGAACGTCTGGCAGAACAGGGAACTATCCTCGATCTATCCGAAGATGTAACCCAAATTATAGATCGAGTATTGACCGGTGAAACCAACCCCTTGCCTATACAGACTCAGAATACAAATATTTACCTGGGGGATGACTCGTATTTCGAAGTCTGGCCGGGGTACAGCGATCATGCTCGGGCCAGTAAGTTTGCGGAAGAGGGAGATGTGGAAGAGGCGCTAAACTTGCTCGCGTGGATATATAAATCTGCGCAGGCGGTTGAAGGGATCGGTCTGATGATTGAGGCCCGGGTGAGAGAAGCGTTGATTTACCAGTCGCAGGGTGATATGGGCCATGCCCTGGAGTCGTTGGGCGATGCCCTCTCTCTGGGTGAACCGGAAGGTTACATCCGAACGTTTGTCGATTGCGAATCACCTATGGCTCAATTATTGTCTGAAGCTGCTGTACGGGGGATTATGTCAGACTATGCCCGTAAGTTGCTGGCTGCGTTTCGAGCTGGTGAGAAGGATGATCCTAAACCTTCTCACCATGCGCTCGTTGAGCCCCTAAGCAAGCGCGAGTTAGAGATTCTGCAGCTTATTGCACAAGGTCTCTCAAATCGCCAAATTGGCGAACGGCTTTTCATCGCCCTGGATACTGTGAAAGGACATAACCACAGAATTTTTGGGAAACTTGGGGTACATAGACGCACCGAAGCCGTCGAAAAGGCCCGCAAGTTAGGCCTGTTGTGAGACAAGTGTCAGTTGTTTACAAACAAAAAATAATACTCCCAAACAGCACTTAAGTGCCTACCAAATAACACCATATTGCCATTATATTACCTGTGTATCACAAATTAATGACCACAGGTAAGGTGTAATGTCTGACAAATCCAGATCTGATTTAGACCAATCAAATATTTATCAAATCAAGGTCGAGGGTCACCTGGATAGTCAATGGTCGGATTGGTTCGATAATCTGACGATCACACCAAGCGAGGATGGGACTACACTGCTAACCGGTCCGGTGGTTGATGATGCCGCCTTACATGGATTGCTCAAGAAAGTACGCGATTCAGGAATGCGACTGCTCTTGGTCAAACGCGTTGACTGTGACCAGTATGACCAGACGGGTGTTGATTAATAACCTGAAGCAGTGCACTATTTTTATCGGTAGACAAATTAACAAGATGCATAAGGAGACGAAAATGAACGAAAAAGATATCACTTTCCAGAGGGCAAAGAAAAGAGTGGAGGCCATAAGAGGTTTTTACATTCATCTTAGCGTATACGTAATCGTAAACCTATTTCTGTTTCTGCTCAATATCATGACATCACCAGATGTTCTTTGGTTCTTCTGGCCGCTCCTGGGGTGGGGCATTGCCATCGTTGTGCACGCAATTTCTGTTTTTTGGGGTTTTGACCGTCCGTTTGGTGCAGACTGGGAAGCGAAAAAGGTTAAAGAAATCATGGAAATGGAGAACAAAGTGTAAAACGCTGTTCCAGCGTTCTGTATTGTAAGGAGGTAAAAATGACCCAGTTACAAATTCCAGATCAGATGACGGCCGTTGTCCTGGATTCATATTCCGGCCCCGAAGCGCTCCGGGTCGAACAGCGCCCAGTTCCCAAGCCGGGAAAGGATGAGGTTCTGGTTAAAGTTGCCGCCTCACCCATAAATCCCTCTGATTTAGCCTTCCTGGACGGTGAATACGGTTTTAAGAATCCGCCCCCGGTTGTTCCTGGTGGAGAAGGTTCGGGGACTGTTGTCGCCGTTGGCCCAGGCCCGATGGGCCGCTATTTCCTGGGCAAGCGGATTGCCTGTTTGAATCAGGGCAAAGGAGACGGCATGTGGGCAGAGTATATCGTGACCTCGACGAAGGGTGGCGCCCTTCCCTTGGCTAAATCAGTGAGCTTGGAGCAAGGGGCAATGTCTATCATCAATCCGCTGACGGCCGTCGCTTTTTTGGAAATCGCGAAAGAGGAGGAGCATAAGGCCATAGTGCTCACGGCCGCGGCCAGCACATTAGGACAAATGGTCAACCGTTTATGCCGCAGTGAGGGGGTTCAAGTCATTAATGTCGTTCGTCGTGATGCACAAGTAGAACTTCTGAAAGAGCAAGGTGCAACCATCGTTTTGAACAGCAGTGATGCTAACTTTGACCAACAGCTCTATGATGCATGCCATCAGGCTGATGCCCACTTAGCCTTTGATGCGGTTGCCGGGCCGATGACGATGCAACTGCTTGATGCCCTGCCGGGACATAGCAAGGTCATTGTTTATAGTTGTCTTTCTTATAAAGCGGCCCAAGCAGGAGCTGATCACTTAGTCTTTGAAGACAAGACAGTCGACGGCTTCTGGTTAGGACCCTGGATCAACGAAAAGAATTTAATTCAAATCCTGATGTTATGGCGGCGTGCCCAAAAGCTCATGGCGACAGACCTCAGAAGCAATATCCGCGCCAGGTATCCGTTGCAAGAAGCAAAGAACGCTGTCCAGGATTATTTGGGCCACATGACAGGTGGAAAAATTTTACTCAGTCCAAACGGACATTAAGGTTTTCCCATACCAATCAAGTGTTCCATCTCGTAATTAACCATAATCTACCAGGCACTTACGATTATTGATTTCATGAGCATGGTTACCTATAAGTGCCTGGCAGCTTGATTAGGCAGCTTATCAGCATGCGATTCTTATGTTGGAGCAACTTGGAATGTTGAAAAAAACCTTAACCTTCATCCAGTACAAAACCAGTTGGCTGGCGACCCTGCTTCTGCTGGCGAGCACATTCCTGATGCTGTTCATTATGAACGGCACCCAACTGCCTTTCAGCAACCTGACTAAAAATTAATGGAGAGGAACAATGGATATGATCACCTTAGACCACAGCCGATGCAAAAAGGACGGGTTATGCACCAGGGTTTGCCCTCAGGGCATATTCATCCAACGAGAAAAGCTGGCAATACCTGAACTGATGGATGAAGCAAGTTGCATTGCTTGCGGCCAATGCGTGGCCATCTGCCCTCAAAGTGCGATTAGCCACTCTGAATTCCCATCGACCACCATCCGGGCGATTACGTTTGAGCGGATGCCCACAACAGAACAGGTGCTGACGTTGCTCAAGACCCGGCGCTCCATCCGGGCATTTCGAGATAAACCCTTGGCGAAAGACACCATCAAGACAATCATCGAAGGGGCACGCTTTGCACCTAGCGCGCACAACTCGCAAAGCACGGAGTTTCTCGTTGTTCAGGATATGGCTGTGCTGAACAAGATTTCCGCGATGGTCATTGAGTATCTAAAGTTTGAAATCAAACGCTTTTCTAACCCATTATTCAGAACAATGGCGCTGCTGGCTGACCGGGAATTGGCCGAGAGTGGCCTGCAAGAAATACCCGGATTCAAACGGATGATTCAGATGTTTGAATCCGGCGCTGATCCCATACTCAACGGCGCACCGGTGTTTCTGGCTTTTCATGCTCGCCGTACCGTTGAGTTCGCGGATGTAAATGCACAATTGGCGCTGCAGAATGCCTCCCTGGTCGCCCACGCATTAGGTATCGGGCACTTTTACATCGGATGGGTGCTCTCTCCGAGTCGTGCTCCAATGGCGCGGACATGGAACCGGCGCATTCCAAGCCTGCTTGGCATCCCACCTGATAACAATCTGTATGGAGCTTTGGCGCTTGGATATCCAATTCCCAGGTTCAAAAACATGATCGAGAGAAAACCTCCACGAATCGAATGGGCATAACCCCGCAACATTCAATGAAAACGAATGACTGAAATGGCTTATTAGGAGAGACGAAAGATGATGTTTGTCGATATGGGCTTTTTACCCTATTTCGATTTTGGTGGACACACGATCGTTGTATGTGGGTATCATGAAGCCAGTGATACTTTCTTAGTTGCCGATCGGGACTCGAAATTTCATTCTGTTCCCGCCGCAGATCTGGAAAGGGCACGTGGTTCTACTTTCAAGCCCTTCCTACCTAAACACCAATGAAGGAAAGATGGGGGGATCATTTTCAGCGGATATTGGCGCACGAATACTACACCATCCAAGAAAGGAGAAATCCGGATGAATATTGCGATAGTTTATGATAGCAGTACTGGTACAACCGCCAAGGCGGCGGAGACAATGGGCAAAATGATGGAAAAACATGGTCACCAGTGTCGGGTCCAAGCAGTAGCACAGGCCGACCCGGCCGATGTGGCAGAAGTTGACCTCATTTGCGTCGGGAGTTGGGTCAAGGGTCTATTTATCATTCGACAACACCCCACAGAAGGGACGATGCGCTTCATAGAACAGCTAGGAAATCTGGAAGGTAAGCAAACTGTCGTATTTTGCACCTACAAAACAGCGGTGGGATCAACTTTGCGGCAAATGGCGCGGGCGCTGGAAGGAAAAGGGGCGAAAGTAGTCGGTCAGTTCAATTATCGAGGCCCCAAACCGAACAGTAAATTCGCATCGTTTGCTGCATCCTTAACCTGAGCGATCCTGTTCTTAGATTTGAAGAAGTTGGAAAGAATATGCGGTTAGAAAAGCTGTTGGTTGAAAGCTGACAGCCTAATATAACCAAAGGAATGTGTGAGATGAATCATTTACGGCTAAACAAAACACTGAGGCTAATCATTTTAATGAGCCTGCTGTTATTTGTATTTGTGCCCTCGGCAATGGCATTTGAAGGGCGTGGTGGTGACAATGTAACCATCGAAGACGGCGAAGTTATTGAGGATGATTTATATGTGGGTGCAAATAGGTTTGTTCTCGACGGCACGATCAAAGGGGATTTAATTGTCGCCGCTAGTGAGATTATGATTAACGGTACTGTTGAAGGGGATTTGTGGACGGGTGGCCAATTTGTAAAAATTAACGGCAATGTCGCCGACGACGCTCGCATTGGTGCGTTGGCGATTGAAATGGGCGAAGGGGCAGAAATTGGCGGTGATTTGATTGCCGCCGGTTACAGCTTGCATGGCAAATCGGGCAGTCTGGTAAGTGAAAACTTGGTTTTTGCCGGTTTTCAAGCATTGCTGGAAGGGAATGTAAACGAAGATGTGTGGGTAGGTGTAAATAGCTTACAGATCAACGGCCGTATCGCCGGCAACGTTAGCGCAGAAGTTGGTGATGAAAACCCAGCCCCACCGGTGAATCCTTACCAATTCATGCCGGATGCGCCATCCATGCCTGCCGTTCCATCCGGCCTTACGGTGGATGATGCCGCTGAAATTGGCGGGGACTTCACCTATCGATCTCCTCAATCAATTGACATTCCTTCCACTGTCGTTGCGGGTGATGTTCATTTCACTCACGAAGGTGTGAGCGTGAGCGTTGACAATCAGCCGAGCACAGGCCAAGCCGTCTGGCGGCACGTGCGTCGTTTTATCACGCTGGCCCTGATTGGCGCCCTGCTTGTCTGGCAGGTTCCCAACTTCGTTACACGTCTCAGCGAGCAAATTAGAGAAAAACCTCTGCCCAGCCTGGGGTGGGGTGCGCTGGTCTACTTTGGCGTGCCGGTGATCATTGTTGTCCTAATTGTAGCCGCTATCTTACTGGCACTTTTCTTCGGTGTGCTCCAATTTGGCAATTTGAGTGGTGTGGTGATTTTCGTCATGCTGGCAGTTGTTCTTGCCTTTATGATGGTCTTCGTGCTGGTGTTACTCTATCTCACCAAAATCATCGTTGGCTACTTTATCGGCCAGCAAATATTGCAGCGAGTTAGCCCTACATTAGCCGACACGCCATATTGGTCACTTTTGTTGGGATTATTGCTGGTTGTAGCTGTGATTGCCATTCCCTGGTTGGGTAGTCTGGTAAACTGGCTCATTGCGATAGTCGGCGTCGGCGCGCTCTGGCTGCTGTGGCGCAGCGGCAAGGCTCCAGCAGAAAAGATTGCTTAGTTGTGGCCGCAGTTTCTTACTGCGTCCCACTGTCTCGGAAAGAATCCGTGGCCACGCTTAACGAATGGAAAGGCAGATGAAGCGTGAAACTTCAATAAAAAATCCCTCCGCATTTGAGATTGTTTCGCAGTTTGTGACGGCCCTGGCGGTGCAAGATACCGAAACCATGAACTCTTTGCATGCGCAAGATTACGTCGTGGATTGGGTTTACGGGGACGCTTTTGAGAATCCGCCCAGTTCGGCCGAAGAAAGCGCCGCCTTCTTTCCGGCCTGGTTCGCCGGTTTCGATGAGATAGATTACGACGTGAAGCGTACGATTGCTGCCGAGGAAGTCGTCGTCACGGAGTGGGTCTTCACCGGCACGCACACCGGTCCACTAGGCCCGCCGGTTTTCGAGGAACGGCTCGATCCCACGGGGAGAACCATCCAGTTTAGGGGTGTGACCATTTATGACGTGCACGCGGGCCTCATTCAGCGGGAGACGATTTACATAGATTTGGCCACATTGCTAGTGGAACTAGGAGCCAGGGTATGAATTTGCCCCAGAACCATGCCCACATGGGGAAAATCATGCCGGCGACCCAGGTGGCAACGCCCGGCACGGACCCCCGCCGTGCCCGTATCATCATCGTCTTTTTGGCGATTTGTACGGCTCTGCAGATGACTAGTTACGGCATGATCTTCCCCCTCTTTGCCCGCATGATCGGCGATTTCGGCGACGGCGTGGCCGTCCTGGCGACGAGTGTCATGGCTTATTCGCTGGCGGGCGTGATTGCGGCGCCGTTTATGGGATCGTTAGCGGATCGGTTCGGGAGACGGCCGTTAATACTCGGTTCTTTTGCAGTTTTCACGGCCGCTTTCACCGGCTATTACCTGGCGGCCACTTCCTTGGTGTTCATTGTCATTCGTGGCCTGGCCGGGGCGCTAACGGCAGGTTTAGGACCGGCGACGATGGGCTTGGTGGCCGATATCGCACCCGAAGATGAGCGCGCCCGTTGGATCGGCGTCATCGGCGGCGGAACGGCGGCCGGTTTCATCATTGGACCGGTTGTAGGCGGTTTGCTATACGACAAGTGGGGATATGGACCACCCTTCATCGCATCGATTGGCATGGCGCTGCTCACCCTCCTCATCGCATTCTTCGTTATCCCTGAAACCCACACCAGCGAGGAGAGGCGTAGAGAAACCCTCTACCAGAAGCGCGCCGCAAGATTGGCGCCGGAGATGAAAACGGCCGTTTCTTTCATGGCGTCGCTGCCCCATCCACTGTTGGCCTTTGGCACGCTGCTCTTCGTTAATTTAAGCATGATCTTCGCCTGGTTCTTCATCGATCCCCAACTGCCGTTCTACGTGTTTGAT
Source organism: Anaerolineae bacterium (assembly GCA_028277515.1). Next base: position 8,900 of record JANQGC010000087.1, on the reverse strand, counting down.
GAATTGGGATGGTCAACGGCGCAGTTTGGTGCAGCGATCAGCTTGTATGGCTGGGCCACGCTGGTTGGTAGTCTAGCACTGGGTCAATCCAGTGACCGGTGGGGTCGTAAACCGGTGCTCATCGTCGGCCTTATTTTGCATGCAACCCAATATGTTGGGCTAATGCTCACGAATGTTTATGGGGTGATTATTGCGGCTTTTATCATTGCCGGGTTGGGCGAAGCCTTGCTGAATCCGACATTGAGTGCCGCTTACCTGGACATCACCCCAGAAGAACACCGTTCGCGGGCCATGGGCATCAAGGGAGCAGTCGGTTCGTTGGGCAGTTTATTGGCGCCGGCGCTAGTGCTGGCCGTCGTTCGTTATATTCCACCCCAAAGCGTTTTTCTGATCTCTGCGGCATTGATCTTATCTACGGCGCTGTTGGTATTCATTACTTTGAGACTGCCGGGGCGGACTGAAGCAGCTCATGATTTGACCTGGGAGGTTTCTCAAGAACGAATGATGGCTGCGCAATCTACGTTGCACAGTGTGACGCTCAGTGCAGCAACAGCTCGTAAATTGAAAAGCGCGGCTTGATTTGGGGAAAACTGAAGGTGTAAGTTATCATGCTCTTTAAACGCGTCAAGAAGGAGGATTATTATGACATTGCAGCTTACCACCAACGAAGTATGGGAAGTTGTCGAGTCAGTGAACTTCCGCCCGATCTGGTGTAGGCCGTCTTCAGTAACAAAGAAGTAGACGAGCAATTTCTTGCCGACTCCTGCGTGATCGAGGTGACGCCCGAGAAGGATTTCATTACTTACGGGGTGGGTGTTTTTCTATTGCAGATGCGGGATCCGAATAAGTCCCGCAGCCGCACGCCTGTGAACGGGACCGGCCGGACTTACATCCGGTTGGACAATCTCTAGTCACTACTCTAAGTTTTGGCAGCAAGCCATGTCACAACATTGACCCAGAAAGCGCTGTAGAATTCCCAATTGGTAAACTGCTTTGATCCCCAATGTGGTGAACAATCTGAAGCAAAAGCTACTGTTCTACCGCTGCGATAATGGCCGGAAACCAGGATTGGATCTCTTTCGCGTGCCAGCAAAACAGTACTATCTTCACCGGCCTGCAAGCGATTGTAACCTAGCAAGATGGGCCACTCATCACTAATATTTGAAAGAATGGGATGATTAGGATCTACGACCGATGGCACAAAGCCTTCTGGGACTTCGACGCGATCATCGTAAGGCAATACGCTCACCGGTAAGATATCCTCGATAGCCGTCCCATGATAGTGGGCTTTTCCACCAAATCCGGCAAATGACATATAACCACCAATCATCCCAAATCCACCTCCGTTCGCTACATAGTCACGCACAGCGTTTAGCCTGTTTGGAACTGGTTCATAATGAAGAAAGGTGTCGGGGTGCAGCAAAAGCGTATCAGCACCAATATCGCTGAACAAGATAGCAGCAAAGTGCGACAAAGCCTCGGCATCATTCGGAAACTTGGTTGCTGATAGATGAGCCGGCAAATACTCTAATGTGAAATGACCCTTTAGTGCGGCTGATAATGCAGCATGGCCTTCTTCATAAAATCCAGTTGAAAAATCGTTAAACCCTTTCACGTGAGTTCCCAAACTCATCCAGGATTCACCCACGAGAAGAACTGTTTCTTTCTCACTCATACTCAATCTATCCTTTATTAGCTGTTAGGCTAAACCTCGCACCCACTTCCGATGTGCTGCTTCATAACTTTCAGGATTATCATGAAGACCATCTTTCTTGACGACATCATACCCTTTTGCATTTGCAACCCCCCAGCAGAGCCACTGAAGCGGAATAGTCGTGGTGAAGGCAGACCATTCTTCCGCTATAGTAGGCACGATTAGTGAATGAATGCCAGGAAAATTTGATTTGGCATCTGTAATAACATAGAGTTCAGTCGTCAACTCCCTGAGTCCATCGACTATCTGCCGCGCGCGCTCAATACTTCCTCCATTTGGTGCAACAATGAAAACCGGATCGCCGGCCTTAACCATCAGGTGTGGCCCATGGGCGAACTCTTCAAGATCGAAAGCGCCGGCCAGGAGACCTCCAACTTCCCAGAACTTAGCAGCAGCGTAGAAAGCAGTCGCGAAATGCGGGCCACCACCAAGGAAATAAAATTGATTATTTTCACGTAAAGAGTAGCCGATTTCGGTAAGCGGTCCTTCAAAATCGCGAACCTGTTGTGTTACTGTGTCTATTAATGAATCGAGAATGGAAAATCGATTTCCCGCCAGATGCTCAAGCAGTCCTGAGATTGCCAGTAACGTCGTTAAATAGTCTGTTGTGTGAGGTGTGATTCGGGATCGTGATTGGAAGGGAATTATTATTGAGTGGTCACTTATCGCGGCCAGGTTACTGTCGGCGTTCGCGGTAATCGCTAGAACATTTGCTCCTTTCTTCCTGGCGAGTTGCGCCGCTTCAACAGTCCGAATTGCCTTTCCTGAAATAGAGATCGGCACCAATATATCATTTGCTGAAAACGACCAGTAATGCGCCGCATCGAGTGCTGAGAGCACATACACATTTGCTGGGCAATGAAGTCGAGCTGCAAACAAAAGGGCCAGCGGGGCGATGAAAGAGTCCCCTGACCCGGTAAAGATGATCTTCTGTCCTGAATTTATCTTCAATCCTAGTCGATCGATTTGGGACCGGAGCTGCGGCAAGCTTTGCCTGATAGCGCCCGGCTGGTCGAGGATTTCGTCACGCATAATTTTATTCATAGGCCTTTCCTTTCGTTTCTCAAGGTCCAATCACTTTATTGGGAAAAAATTGGTGTGTCGATTGCCTCCAGAAACTGAAGCGTCTCAAGGCGTATATGTTCAGGCAGTAGGATGCCGGAAGGTGTCACATAAGCCGTGATCAATTTGCCCGGCACGTTATCCATTTCGGGTGCTGAGACTGAGATAAGTTCCGGATATTTAAATGTATCCGGATAGTTTAAAATATTGCTGAAATCGTCCATTTTCATTGGCTTTTTTAGGCCAATGAAGGAGCGTGGATCTATCTTGATTAGCTCTGTTGCCACGTAGTAGGGGATTTTGAATTCACCGGCAAGGACGGCGATAGGGTAACTACCTATCGTGTTCCAACAGTCACCGTTTGCAAAAATCGTTTCTGCACCGATTAGGACGGCATCGACATCCTGCAAGAAATGAACAAAGGACATGTCGAGGATAAATTGAACATGATGTCCTTTGGCCGTAGCTTCATTCGCAATCGGCCGTCCCCCATCAAGGACGCGGCTCTCAGGTACAATGAGAGTTACCCGATGTCCCCGTTCAGCTAACTCGTCCATGATGGCCATCATCGTGCTACTATAATCAAATGCCAAAATGGTTGTGGCATCCTCAAGTAGATTGGCTCCATACTCAGCTAGTAAATTCCGATTATGAATTGATTCATCATTAAAACGCTTACGCCTTTGCGCTATGAGATCGCCAAGTTCTTTGACCTGGCGGCTTGATTCGTCCGCCAGATCTTTAAGCATTAACCGTATTGCATTCCCAATCGCTGGTGTATTTTTACCTCGCGTAGCAATCAGATAATTACCTACCGCTTGTAACTTTTCAACCAACTGCAACCCAGATTTCACATTATCTTCGTTGCTGATAGTATAGAAAAGGTCGTTTATCTGGCGAATATTGCGACTGGCGCCTAGATATTCTCCTCCGGTTATCTTTTCAAGAAGCTCCTGAGATTCAGTGGATAGATCTGGTACGAAGTGTGTACTTTCCATTAATTTTCTCCTTGTAGCAAAAATGCTCCATTCCTTGCGAGCTATTCAGTAGGAAAGAGCAATGCCCTGCGAATGAAGAAAGGCATCAACTTGTTCGCGGCTGGGCGCGCCGGCATGCCCTCCACGATGCTGGATGCTTATGGCTGCGACTGCACTGGCGAAGAGAACCGTGTCAGCAAGGGGCCATTTTTGAAGATAGCCATGGACAAATCCTGCAGCAAAGCAGTCACCCGCGCCTGTTGAATCGGTAACGGTAACTGGAAAGGCCTCTGCATGAAAGACTTCGTTGGATGTTGCAACAATTGCCCCTTCAGCGCCCATTAGTATGCAAACAATCTCTGGACCCAAAGTAAGAATAGATTCAGCTACTTCTTGAATATCATCTCTTTTCGACAGCTGTCTGGCAGCAAAGTGGTTGACAAATAAAATATCGACGTTGGCTAACAACTGCATCAACCCAGTCATATTGTCCAACATAGTCGGTTCTAGATCAACAGATGTGCTTAAGCCGAATTTTTTGGCGAGATTTGTTGCCTTCATTGCTGTTGCCATATTTGCAGCTGTTGTGTGCATATGATGAGATTGTGCAATTAATTCAAGCGATATATCATCAGGTGTTGGAAACATGCAGTTTGTGGGCGCCACCACAAGCGCCTTCTCCCCGCTATCATCTAACATAACAACACAAAAATAAGTTTTTTGATCCCGCTTTACCACAGCGCCACTCGTGTCAACGCCAATCAACTTAAGAGCGGCTAAAGCCATTGCTCCATACTCATCATCTCCTAGAGAGCCATTGAATGCGCAGGGTGTTCCTAAACGCTGCAAGCAGCCAAGAAAATTTGCCACCATGCCACCGGGATGCAGTTCGACTTCCTCAGCCTTGATTTTCTCATCACGGCCGGGAATATGATGAACTCGCAAGTAGATATCAATATCAATATCGCCGATACCGACTACAATAATCTCGTCAATCTTTGCGTTCATTTAGCAATCTGAATTACATCGTTTCCGGCAAAGGGTATCCAGGGACTCTCCTCGCGACCGGGTTCAGGTGGGTGCGGTTCAGTGATGAAATAGTAGAGAACTTCCTCATCATCAAGGGGCAGCGCTGCCCAATGCCAGGTCCCGGAGGCCATGATAATAGCCTGACCGGGACGAACGATAAAGGCACGCACAGTTGCCGCTTCTGGCTGCTGTTCATGATTCTCTAAATCGCCGGGTAAGGCAACAGTCTGTATGACAGGCCCACTAATCGGCAGCAAGAATTCGGGCTTCGGCTCTCTTTCCATGGTTGAAATCAACGCTTTAGTTGGGCGGGTAGTTACGATCCCAACGGAAGGTCTTAGAGCGCCGAGATCGCCCAATTTAAACCAGCAATCCCAGTCTACACCGGTCTTTGGTGCAGGTACTTCAGGAACAGTAATGGCCTGGCCATAGGGAGCGAATGTTTCCTTTGTTAATGCTTGTGGTTTAATAACGTGTTTTTGATTCATGTGGTAAAATCCCCTTTTCCTAAACCGCCCAACTCGCAGCATCACTCTTGCGCTCATACCTGCGCCCAACTGTATTGTCTTCAGTAAAATATTGGAAGTGGCCAATTTCCTCCAGTTCATCTGTGAAATCCACCACGGCCTGAAGGTTGGGAAATTCCCATAGTTCAAAGCGTGCCCAATCTGCCTGTCCGCGGCATTTATACGTTCCAAGAAGAACAGCGCCTTTGTTCAATGTTCGATTCACTAAGTCGGTGAAGTTTTCAAGATAAACCTGCCGTTCAGTAGACTCAAGATAGTACCAGTCATCCTTTGGTTTCCAGAACTTAATCCAACCTATATTTTGCGCCATTAACTTAGTAACCTCCCTCGGCTCGCGATTCATCAATCACAAGCTCTCTGCCAAAACGATAATACGGCTCTAAAATTCCAATGATATGATGCGACTCTGCAAACCAGAAGTCTCCAGCGGACTCAAGTTGTTCCATCGTTGCTTCAAGCACCTCCAAATTCGGTACCTGCCAAAAGGTGAAATATTCCCACTCTGTTGACCAACGACAATCGTACCTTCCCAACATGCGTACGCCATTAACACGCGCATACTCAAATGCGTCTCGCACACCTTTATCTGATAAGTCCCAAGCGTCCTTTCCGGCGTTGTAATAAGCATCCGTACGCCTCCACATAGCGAAGAATCCGATCGGGCGTTCCGCATCAGGCCCTCCTTCAGGAAGATATGCTTTATCGATCATATCCTCGTCATGCATAGGAAAGCCAAGGATGTGTTGAGACTCGGCGAATTTAAAATCCCCAGCTGACTCGAGTTTGTCCATGACATGCTCCAGCACTTCAAAACTTGGACTGAGCCAAAATGTAAAATACTGATTCTCAGTCGACCAGCGGCAACCATAACGGCCGTACATGCGAACACCTCTCGTACGGGCAGTCGCAAAAGCTTCCTCAATAAGTGCGCTTGTTTCTTGTTGCTCCTTAGGAGAAGCAGCATATTCGGAGGATTTGCTTTTCCAGATGGCAACAAAGGCGACGGATTGATGTTTGTCCATGTCTTTTACTCCATAATAATTCCGAGAATTATTTGACGCCCCCAGAAAACAACCCGGAGACAATGTAGCGTTCGAGAATAATTGCGCAGGCGACACTAGGTACAATACTTAGTATCGCAAGAACCGACATTCGCCACCATTGCACGCCAGTTCCTGTCACCTGTGAGGCAAGCAGCAAAGGCACTGTACCCGCTTTCTGGAACGAGAGAATGAGCGCAAATAGATATTCATTCCATGTAAAGATAAAAGACAGAATGAATACCGCAACAATACCTGGTATTGCAAGTGGTAATACGACACTCCAGAAAGCTCGAAAACGCGAGGCGCCATCTATCAGGGCGCTCTCTTCCAATTCTGGTGGTATTTCGGCAAAGAAGTCGCGCAGTAACCAGACAGCTAATGGTAGGCTAAATCCAATATAAGCTAAGGTCAACCCAAATCGCGTGTCAATCAGCCCCAGAAAACGGTACATGATAAGAAAGGCCAGTACAATTGCAATGGGCGGCATAATACGTTGGGAAACAAACCAGTAGGCAATGTCATCGTTCTGCCAGGAACCAAGCCGATATTTAAATCTGGTAAGACCATAGCCTGCCATCGCACCTACCATAACGGCTACGCTAGAGGCTCCTAAGGAAATAACAACGCCATTGAAAAAGTGTCGGAAAACAGTTTCGCGGGCGCTACCGGTGAGCGTATCACGCCACGCATGTAAATCTGGCTGGAAATCGAGCCAGGGAATATAGGTCACATCCGCAATTGCTATCGGGAGCTTAAATGATGTGATTAATGTCCAGTAGAGCGGAAAGTAGACGACACCCGTCCAAACTAAGAGGATAATGTAGGTTAATATCTTTCCGATGTCGATGCGTTTGGCGTCAAGCGATGTCATATCCGTTTCCCATCTATTTGTCTAGCGACTAGGTGTAACACGTCGACCAGCGGCGAGGAATGATAGAGAAGTGATAATGACAAGGATCATAAAGGCAAAGGCAACGGTTGAGGCGTAAGCAATATCCCCTCCCTTTAATCCAATATCATAGGCAAAAAGGGTGACGGTTTCGGTAGAATTGCCCGGTCCACCACCTGTAACGACACGTACAATATCTAAGACTTTAAATGCTTCAAACATCCGCAGCAGGATAGCTGTGACGCTCATAGGGAGAAGCATAGGGAAAGTAATGCCGCGAAAAATTTGCCAGGATGTAGCGCCATCAACACGTGCGGCTTCATATAGTTCAAGCGGAATTGATTGCAAGCCGGCAAGTAAGATCAGGATGAAAAGTGGCGTCCATTGCCAGGTACTAACCAGAATCAGGACGATCATCGAATTGGTGGCATCGAGTGTCCATGTGAAGGGTGGTAATCCGGCGCGCACCAGCAGGTCATTTATCGGTCCAAAACTTTCGCTAAACATCATTTTTCCGATCACGTAACTAATTGCTACGGGGCTCATCATCATAGGCAGCAAGAGGCTCACACGGAAGAATCGTCTGCCTCGAATCCGTTGGTTGAGCAGCATTGCAAGACTTAGACCCAGGACGTACTGTAAGGAGACCGCACTAAAAACGAAAATGAAAGTGTTGCGCAAGACAGTGTGAAAATTGTTGTCGGAAAAAAGGCGTCTCCAATTTTCAAGACCGACAAACTCTGTCGCTCCCGTACTGAGTAGGCGCATGTTTGTAAAAGTGATGCTCAATGCAAATAACAAGGGGAAAAGGGTCAATGCAAGAAGAAAAATTGCAGACGGTCCCAGAAATGTGCGTCGCACGGCAGCTTTCGAGCTGGGCCGGCCGACGCTGTTTTGTAGGCGCTGTTTCAAACTAGGCTTCGCAGATGTTTCCATAGCTGCTACCTATTACATATCACATCGGAGCGATGCGTTCATTAAAATCAAGTGCGTAAAACGGTATGGCAGGCGACATTAAGCAGTGGATTGTCAGTGCATAATAACGCCTGCTATTACCGCAAGAAAAGATTATTCTATTGCGTATCCATTAATTCAGACCAAGAGAGGCGCGATATAGATCGCGTTGAGCATCGCGTCCGAGCCGATCAGTTATTTCATCCCAAGCGGCGGCTGCCTCATCTAAAGCCTCTTGGGGCGTTGCTTGGCCGGCAACGGCCTTGGACACGGCTAGCTCAAGAGCATCCTGGTACTGGATGTAACCGGGTAGCCGCAGTTGGAAAACCGTATTGGGATGTTCTTGAACGACTTGAATCATCGTAAGGTATCCCTGGGCATCTTCTGCGCTGGGAAAACCAGCAGTCTCAACCCAGATATCAACATCCTCAAGGGTTGAATAACGGGACGGATTGACGCCCGAGCCGGCCGTGGTGGAGGCCAACTTGAGGATCGGGGGAGACGAGTAATAAGCGGCTAGATCAATGGCCGCTTCTTTATTCTCAGCGTTGGCTGGTACAATGTTTTGCCAACCACCGAAGGCGGCATAAGGTGCATAGTTCACTTCATCGAACTCTACCCATTCGCCGGCGTCAGCATCATAGACACGCAAGCAACCAGGAGATTTAGCGTAGCCAATATTGCCTTGTACAATTGACATATCAG
>JANQGC010000058.1 GCA_028277515.1 Anaerolineae bacterium | reverse complement strand
GCACATCCATTGGCGCTCCCTGCTCATTGGGCTGCTCTTAGCAGTTGTGACAATTGTGCCCTTCGCCGTTTATTTGGGTCAGGCCACCGAATCGTTCGCCCTCCCGGAAGGGACAGCCGGCAGCACCTCTATCGGCGTAACGGCCGATCCCCTGCGATTCATAACCATGATCAGCCTGGGCACGGATATTCATTCCCTAGCCGGAGCAGAAGCATATGCCGGATACCTGGCCGGCTTGCCAACAATGACCCCTGTGTATTGGCTGTGGGGTTCCCTTATCCTTGGTGGGATCTTCTTGCTGTCCCGGGGAGTCATTAGAAATTGGAAGGGAAAACCATCCCAAGCGAGTCTTATTATCTTAATCTGGATGTTGGCTCCCTTATTATTTTTCCTCCTTCCTTTCATACCCTCATTCTTACACTACTTTATCGCCACCTTTCCCGCCCAATACATAGCCGCCGGGGTCGCCTTTGCTGCCTTGCTTAGATGGGCTTTGAGAAACCTAACCTGGGGTTCCTGGCTTAAAGGTGGCGCCTGGACCATCCTGATCATCAGCGCCATTATGCAGATTTGGGCCACGGTTTCTCTCTTCAACTTTTTGGCCACAACCTATACACCTGGTGCTTTTGGGGTTTCCCTGTCCATGAAACTGCAAACAGCCCAGACAGCAAAAACCATGCTCTCCGAGCACAACGCCGGGGAAATTATCATAGCCGGGAACGGTGAGTCGGTCAGTCGTGATGCATTTCCAGCCGTTTGGGATGTCCTACTGCGTGATACGCCGCACCGCTTTGTTGACGTCAACCATTCAGCCCTTTTCCCAGTCCAGCCGGCTATCGTATTGCTGGACGGCCGCCGGCCATCATCAACCTGGACCGGCGATCTTTACCAGGAAGCAGCAACATCATCTCATGCAATTGAGCTTCGTCCCGGTGAAGGAAATTTCACTGTTTTAGCTCTACCCGGACAGGCCAAACCGCCGCCCCGATTCCCAACCGAACCGGCGCATTTACTGGCTAACTGGGTCACTCTTCTTGGCCATGATGCGCTTCATGTGCAGGAGGATGAAACGGCCGTGTGGCAAATCCACTGGCGGACAGGTGATAACCCCGACCCGCAAGATTACCATTTCTTCAATCACCTCATGAATCAGGACGATCGGCGCATTGCCCAGGCCGATGCAGCTGCCTTTTCGCCGCAGCAGTGGGCTGCCGGAGATCATTTGATCGGCCGATTCTTAATACCCCGCCCCGAACCGGCCGGCCAACCGTCGGGCATGCGTGTGGGTATGTACATTTTTCCTTCATTGGAGAACGTCCCTTTACTAGATATAGCCGGCAATCCGTATGTGGACGCAGCCACATTTTTCCTGGATAATAACAATGCCATCCAGGAAGAAAAATAAGATCAGGATGGCGTGCCGTTGATCAAGCCAATCACTTTCGCATCCCATCTGAAATTGGGAGTGTTTGGCTTCATCATCAAATACACAGGAGAACTTTCATGAGCACTACAATGATTCGCCGCCGCCAGATACTCGCTGTTTGTCTGTTTCTAATCTTGGGGCTGTTTACCCTGACCCACAATGTTCTCGCCCAAAATGAAGTTTTGCAGGGAGATGCGGTTGAGGGTTCACAAACAGTGCAAAATGATGTTTTTCTCAATGGGGATACGGTCGAATTAAATGGATCTGTGATCGGCGATGCCTGGGCTATCGGCCGCACAATTGTCGTTAATGGGGATGTTCAAGGCAGTATGTTCATTTTGGCCGAAGATATTGTCATCAATGGAGATATTGAAAACAGTATGTATGCTATAGCTGTTTCTCTGAATACCCTGGCTGATTCAACTATCGGCCGCAGCCTCTATTTCCTGGGCATCAGCATAGGAACGGAAAGGGAAGCGCAAATTGGCCGCGATTTAACGGCCATAACCTTAGGGGCAAGGTTGGCCGGCAATGTTGAACGAGATACCAGGGCCATTATCGGCATCATTGAGATTGGCCAGATTATTCTAGACCGCATCAATACCGCCACCACAGGAAAACCAATCGCCGCCATTGGTAGTCCGTTAATAACTGATCAAGCGACAGCCAACCAAAATCTTTTCACTGCCGGATTGGGTCCCGCTGCCGGCTCAACCCTGGTAATTCAGGAAGGAGATGATGAACTTCCGGAGAATGCCGCTCTGGCGTGGATAGTTGAAAGATTGCGTGATCTGGTTTCTCTCCTCCTCGTTGGCGGTCTGGCGCTTTGGCTGATCCCCAAACAAATCAACCAGTGGGCCGGTCAAGTTCGTGCTAAACCGTTGGCCGCCGGAGCATGGGGGCTTGTCGGATATATCATCGGTTTTATTGGCGCGAGTGTCATATTCCTGATTCTTTTAGTCATCGGCATCTCTTTTGCTATCATCACGTTATGGCAGTTAGCCTGGACCTGGTGGTTTGTAACGTTATCCGCATTAGCTCTGGCTTTTTCTCTGTTCATTCTGGCCGTTACTTATATCAGCAAGATCATCGTCGCTTACCTGGTCGGCCGTTTAATCCTTGAACGTTTCGGCGTTCAACCCAATATGCGCAAGCCCTGGCCATTGCTGCTGGGTTTGACACTATATGTGCTGGTCTGCGGCATTCCCTTCCTGGGTTGGGCTGTATCCTTGCTCGTTACTTTCCTTGGATTGGGGGGCATTTGGCTGGGGTTTTCTACTCTCAGGGGCAGGGCTAATAAAATCGAGGAACCCGCAGGGTAACGATATGAAGCTTGATTCCGGGATTCAATTCCTGGCGGAGGGTGGATTGAACCTCTTCGCGAGTATGGAATGCGCGGCCCTGCCGGAAAGTATTGCCCAGATGATGGTTGAAGATGGCCTACCCTTAAGTGATTACCATTTCCTGGTGCTTACCGGCCATGGTGGGCAGCGCCTGTGGCAGGCCTTACAAGAACAGAGGATGGAAACGGCCGACCCGATCGATAATTACAGCAGCAACCTTACCAAACAATTTATTCGCGATTACCTGGATGATGCCTCAGTCTATTGGCTCTATCCCAATTCGCCGCATCTCGTCCCCCTGCAGCAATTAGGAGAAACGGCCGGATGGAGCCATCCTTCACCTTTGGGTTCGGGAATCAGTCCCATCTATGGCGTTTGGTTTGCCTACCGGACGGCATTTTTAACCAATGCCCCGTTATCGCAAAAAACGAATGCGCCAGGCCCATTGCCCTGCGACTCCTGCGAGGATAAACCATGCATCAGTACATGCCCGGTCGATGCGGTACAAATAGATGAGTTCCGGATCAATAACTGCGTAAACTATCGGCTCCAACCGGGATCACCCTGCGCTGATCGCTGCCTGGCGCGCATGGCCTGCCCCTATTTCCCACAGCACCAATACACATTAGAGCAAATCCAATACCATTACCGGCAATCCCTGGGCAGCATTCGCGCCTGGTTTGCCGGCAACGAACAAAAAAAGTGACAGTCACTTCTGGCGAAGAATTCTTGAAGTTCCATTGACCAAAGTGACTGTCACCTCAATAACTCATTTACAATACTTTTACGAGGTGATACCGTTTTCGCCCTTTGCGCAGCACCAGGAATTGCCCTTCAAAAGTCTCATCCATTTTCACGGTTTGCGCCGGGTCGCTCACGCGTCGGTTGTTTAGATACACACCGCCCCCTTTGATCGAGCGTCGCGCATCTCCTTTAGATGAGGCCAGTTCGCTACCCACCAATAAATCGACAATAGAGACACCCCCATCTTCCAATTCCATTTGCGCGACCTGGCTGGACGGTACATCGGCGAATATCTCACTGATGTCAGTGGCATCCAACCCATCCAAATCGCCGCCGAAAAGAACACTTGAGGCTAGCTCCGCTTTCGTAAGGGCTGTTGCACCGTGAACCATGTGCGTCACCTCTTGAGCCAGCCTGCGCTGGGCCTCACGCCGTTCAGGTCGATCCAACAATATCTGCTCCAGGTCATTGATTTCTTGCCGCGGCAGCCAGGTAAAGTATTTGAGGTAATTGATCACATCGGCGTCATCGGTGTTGAGCCAAAATTGGTAGAATCGGTATGGAGAGGTACGCTTGGGATCGAGCCAGGTGCTTTCACCATCGGCCGTCTTACCAAACTTACTGCCATCGGCGCGTGTGATTAATGGGTACGCCATTGCTTCTACCTTTTCTCCCCGCACCCGGCGAATCAACTCAATCCCGGCCGTAATATTGCCCCATTGGTCGCTGCCGCCAGTTTGCATCAGACAGTTGTAGTTATCGAAAAGATGCAGGAAATCGTAAGATTGCAGCAACATATAGCTGAATTCCGTGTAAGAAATACCTTCCCCTTCACGGTCCAGGCGCGACCGAACCGAATCCTTGGCCATCATGTAGTTCACGGTGAAATGTTTGCCGATGTCGCGCAGAAATCCCATCATTGACATTTCAGAAAGCCAGGTGTAATTATTGACAATGACGGCCGGATTTTCAGCCACTGCAAAGTCCAGAACGCTGGCCAATTGCTCGCCAACCTGTTCCAGGTTGTAATTAATCTGTTCCACGGTCAGCAAATTACGCTCCGAAGATTTGCCACTGGGATCCCCGATCATGCCCGTACCCCCACCGGCGACCATGATTGGTGTATGGCCAAAGCGCTGCAGGCGAGCCATGCACATCATGGGTACAAGGTGGCCAATATGCAAGGAATCGGCCGTCGGATCAAAACCGTTATAGATGGTGATC
>JANQGC010000300.1 GCA_028277515.1 Anaerolineae bacterium | reverse complement strand
GTTCCCAGGCGGTGAGGCGAGCGCCCTGGTTACGCGGACGGGTTTCGTCGACCCAGACATGGACGGGGATGCCCCGGTCATGAGCAGCGTAAATGGGGGCTGTTGCCGAACCGTAATCAACAAAAGCCAGCCAGCCGGCATTGCAATGGGTAAGAATATTAACGACTTCCCCTTCTTTACTTTCTGAAATGTTTTGAATAAGCGGCAGACCATTTTCACCGATTCGACGACAAAAATCAGCATCCTCATCGGCGATCGCTTTAGCGGTTTCAAATGCGGTTTCAATCTTTTTTTCAATTTCCCCCTGAACTGATTGGATGGCATGCAGTTGACGATTGACCGCCCATTCCAGGTTGACGGCCGTGGGCCTTGTGGCAATTAATTTTTCGGCCGCATCTTGTAACCTTTGCATGAATTGTGACGGAGACTCCTGTTGAGAATGAAGAGCGGCAAGGTACATCCCGTATCCGGCCGTAGCGCCAATCAGTCCGGCACCACGGACATGCATATCGCGGATGGCCTGGGCAACATCATCGACATTTCGCAACTCCTCAATGACAAATTGATGAGGCAGGTGCCGTTGGTCAATAATTTTTACAACAGTAGGATTACTCTCCTCAACCCAAATTGTTCGGTAATGTTTTCCGTGTACATTCATTTCGATTTTTACCTCTCACAAATGGTCCGTTTCTTTTGGTTCTTAACAGGTGACAGTCGCTTGAATGACTAAGACCTCTCTGACAACAGTAATAAGTGACTGCCCCTTTATTAAAGCGATTAAGAAAACAAACCACTAAGCAGCGGAGTAAATTAGTGAGTCAAATTTGTATCAAGTTTTCATTATCCTAGTGACTTTAGCTATAATTGGCAAGCGTCTCCTATCAGTTCTGTCTAGGAAACGAACCATAAACAATACCCCATTTAGTTATTACGATAAACCTTAAAAGGGAGGTGGCAGCATGGAAGACAGTTCATTCAATTTGCCGGCAATTGAAGAAATTGAAGCCCTGATTGAACAAAACCGGTTGGTAAAATTGCAAGAGGTACTGGAAAAATTCCATCCGGCCGATATTGCCGACCTGCTCGATGAACTCCCAGCAGAAGATGCTGTAACAGTCTTTGATTTGCTCTCCATTGAAGCCGCCAGTGAAGTGTTGGATGAAACCAGCAGCCTGGTGCGACAGGAACTGGTGAAACAGGTTGAGGAGGAACGGTTAGCGGATCTTTTGGATGAGCTTCCGATGGATGATGCGGCAGAGTTCCTGGAGGATTTACCCGATCCGGTTGCCGATCGCCTTCTCGATTTGATGGAGGAAGAGGAAGCGGATGATGTTCGTGAACTGCTGGCTTATGGGGAAGAAACAGCCGGGCGGTTGATGAATCGTGATGTGGCTGTTATCCGACGCCTGTGGACAGTCGCTGAAACCCAGGAATTTTTACGTTCATTGGAGGAGCCTGAATCTTTGGCTTATTTGTACGTCGTGGATCGGAATGATAAGTTGATTGGCGTATTGCCCTTGCGTGACTTTGTATTGGCAAAACCGGATACGATTATAGAATCCATTATGAGGACGGATGTTGTTTCCGCACCGGCCGATATTGATCAGGAGGAGCTGGCAGAAATGATTTCACGTTATGATTATGTAGCCCTCCCGGTCACTGATGCGAACGGCCGTCTGCTGGGTATCGTTACGGTGGACGATATTCTTGACGTCTATGAAGAGGAAGTTACTGAAGACATCCAACGATTGGGTGGTTCGGAGCCATTGGATCAACCTTATTTCACCGCTTCCATTCCTCGCGTTTTCAGTAAAAGGATCGGTTGGCTTCTCCTTTTGTTCATTGCCGGAACGCTTACCGGTGCCGTGACAAGACTGTACCAACAGCAAATTGAGGCGGCAATCGTGCTTACTTTGTTCATCCCATTAATCATTGGTACAGGAGGAAATGCCGGCTCCCAAACGGTCGCCACCATCATTCGAGCGATTACATTGGACGAAGTACGCCTTGGCAACTTATGGCAAGCGTTGCGCAGGGAGGTTTCCGTTGGATTTCTGCTTGGGATTGTGATGTGTATTGTTGGCTTTATTGTGGCCATGGTTTGGACCCAGGATATTTATATTGCTTTTGTTGTTGCGCTCACCTTACCGGCCGTTGTCGTTTGGGCTATTACCGTGGCAACTGTTGTACCGACGATTGCCGATCATTTCCATATCGATCCGACAGTCATTAGCGGGCCGATGATTACAACGATCGTCGATGCCACCGGGCTTCTTATTTACTTCCAACTGGCAACTTTTTTACTATCTTTGCGAGGTTAACCAAAATGGATGTCGAAATCCCAGACAATTTAATAAATGAATTGCGAGAGGCTGAAAATGTGGCTGTACTAACCGGGGCGGGGATATCGGCCGAAAGCGGGCTTGCCACCTTTCGTGAAGCCCAAACCGGCTTGTGGGCAAAATATGATCCCCACCAACTGGCGACACCACAAGCGTTTCGCCGCAATCCCCAATTGGTTTGGGAGTGGTATGCCTGGCGACGCTCCCTGGCTTTTGAAGCGGAGCCAAATGAAGGACATTTTGCCCTGGCGAAAATGGCCGGTCTCGTTCCTGATTTAACACTGATCACTCAAAATGTAGATAGCCTTCACCAGCGTGCAGGAAGTGCTTCGGTGGTTGAATTACATGGAAATATTTCGCGGATCAAATGTTATTCGTGCACAAAAATTGCAGAGGATTATGATGAGATGGATAACACACCACCGCGTTGTACACAATGTAACGGCTTATTGCGGCCTGATGTGGTGTGGTTTGGCGAAAGCCTGCCGCAGGAAGCACTTTCGGCCGCCTTCTCATCTGCTCGCAATTGCGATCTCTTTTTTTCCATTGGAACATCCGGCATTGTCCAACCGGCTGCATCTTTGCCGGTTGAAGCAATTGAAAATGGCGCAACAACTGTTGAGATAAATTTGGAGCGCACACCCATATCTCAGTATATGGATTATTTACTGGCGGGTCCTTCGGGTCTGGTTTTGCCGATGCTTGTAGCGAGCGTTTGGCCAGAGAGCAATGATTTGTTGTAACTTGTTTGCTCTTTTACCTGACCTAAAGACCGGTTTCCGTAGAAGCATCATCGGGGACCAGAATGATTTTTCCTTTATTTCTCCCATCCTGTAGATATTCATGCGCTTGTTGAGCTTCGCTGAATAGAAAAGTTTTGTCAATCACCGGACGGAATAAGGCTTCATCATACCAGGAAATGATTTGGGCCATCCACTCTTGAACCCTATTATTGTCTTCCCATAAATTGTATATATTGAATCCGGAAATTGATTTATTATCATCTATTAAATTTGATAATTTATAGGTAGGTTTGGTCAAATTTATTTTCAATCGCGAAAAGAGAGAAATTTTCTTGCTGTTTAAGCTGGTTCCCTCCAGGTAAACCAATCTGCCCGCAGCAGACAACAGGCGATAATTTTTGGCCCAATCACTTTCACCATACCTGGCTATGATGATGTCAAGCCCCTGCTCGTCGGCATCCTGAAGTATGACATCTTCGTAATCCGCCTCGCGCCAATCTATTGGGTGATTCAAGCCGCGTTCTTGAAGAAAAGCGTGGTATTTGGACAAAGCGGTCCCGTAAGTCCATGCGCCATTGATCTGGCAAATGGCTAATAACGCAAGTCCCCGGCAGTCATGGGCATCGTGAATAAATACCCGGTTGCCGGTTCTTAAAGAACCCATGACCACTAAGGCGACGAATGCGGTCAAATAATCAACGATTATGGCTGCGCCGTCGATGGCGTTCATCCACTCAAGGCGTTTGAATACCTGATAATAGGGTACGCATACCGTATCGCTGTAGCCCCCAAATCGGGTATATGCCAAAACTTTGTCCCCCTCCTTAAAATCATTAATGCCCTGGGCAACTGCATCAATTGTGCCGGAAACTTCCAATCCCGGAACGAAAGGTGTTGAGGGCGCCTGGTTATAGCGTCCCTGCCGGCAGAGGATATCTACCGGGTTAATGCCGGCAGCCTCAACTTTGATCCGCACCTGCCCATTTTTGGGTATTGGTGTAGGGCTTTCTTTAATTTTCAACACTTGCGGTTCACCGGGTTTCGTAATCCAGATTTGGCGCACGTTGATTCTCTCTCGCTATGTTATTTCCTCTTGAAACCTGTTAGGGCTTACTGCTTGCCAATGATCGGAAGGTAAAGATCGGTCGCTCTGATTTTGCACGCTTGAATGAGTACATCATCGATATACCATCCTTCATGGCTGATGTTATCATCGCTGCCCAGGCGAAAACGGAACTGGACCGTTTCTCCGGCGTAATCATCTAGTTTGACGACGGAATTAAGCCAATCTTGGGGATCGCCACACCAGCCTGCTTTCCCTCCCAATGGATTTTCATGCAAACCGTCAATATAACCATCATAAGGATCCGTAATCAGGACGCCATCATCTCCTGGAGGACCACCAACCTGTTTCCAGGTGTTCCCTTCATCAGTAGATATCTCAAGGATGGAGCCATCAAAACATTGATCGTCAATTTGTGCGTTGCTTTCCATCTCCTGATAATTCCAGAATTGTAAGGTTTGGGGTCCTTCAAATGGTGGCAAGGTGACTGGCGGGGAAACCAACATTTGGTCACTAACCTCACCTAAGTTTTGGGCGTAGTATGATGTATCGGCCGAGTGGGAGCGTATGCTGCTTAATGACCAAGTATCATTAATACCGCTGCTGCTCCAATCGTTAACCTGATCTTCAAAATTTGTGCTGTACAAGATGTCAACCTCGGCACCTAGGGGGCAGGAGCCGGGGAGTAATTCAGTGGCAAAAAAATAGGTTGAGGAATAATTGCCGGTACCGCATCCGTTGATCGCTCGCACGCGCCAATAATATAACTGGCCGGTCTCCAAATTGCCTGGAGTAAAACCTGGCTCGGTAATCCCAGTTTCTTGAACAACGATATTTTCAAACCTGGAATCGGTAGCGATTTGTAAATCGTAACTGGCCGCTTCCTCAACTGCCTGCCATGTGAGGGTTAAATCAGGTGGTTGTTCAACAACACCATCTTGAGGAGATAGTAGATCAGGGGAGTTGGGTGTAATTGAATATATATTTAAATTGAGCGATGTTGAATGGTGTCGTTCGGAGTTGTTACCGGTAACTGTGACCGAGTATGAGCCAGGTAACGTCGTTGGACCGGCTGTTAAAATAAGCTGTGTTTGGGTGGGTGGGGTAATTGGATTGTTTTCAAATTGCGCACTGACCCCGTTTGGCACAGTTTCTGCGCTTAATGTTACCTGGCTGGAAAAATTGTGAATGGCATCTAATGAAACCGTATAGTTAGCCGATCCCGGTAAACAAATATCATTTGATTGGGGATCTAAGGCGACGGTGAAATCCGATTGGATGATGCAGTTGCTGCAAACAATGGCGAAATCCTGGTCCGTTTCGTCTCCTGAACCAGGAACGCCATCTCCAGCAATATTAAAGGCGGTCACAGTGATTTCAATAGCGGAATCGCTCACATCTGGCAGAAAGACAGCTTCAACATTGTTAACCTTATCGGCCGATCCGCCCGGCATACTCCAAACACCATCCATGTTGTTGCCATGATATAGTTTTCCATTGGCCTTTACGGACAAATCCAGGTCGTTTACCTGGGGATCGCTTCCAATTGCGCCAGGATAATCAGTATAAGTCATGACAATGCGAACTGGTTTGCTCGGATCGGCGACGGTTAACTTATTAGTCCAGGTCTGGCCGGAGTCGCTAAAAATATGCTCTTGATCGTACAGTACCCTGGATGTGGCATCAAAAGCATCCGTCATATTCGGTAGGCCGAATCCCTGGTGGAAGTTTGGTCGGTTCTCACCTGCGTCTTCACCAGATAGGAAGGCCGTATGGGCAATAATGAACCCTTTAATGAGGGCTGGGCTTGGATTTTCAACCTCCTTCTCCAGGCGGATATATGAGTGTGCTAATGAAGCAATTCCGGCAACAGCCGGAGTAGAAAGACTCGTTCCTGAAGAAGCGGCGAAGATTCTTTGATTTGTAGGTTGGTAACTATCGCAAACCTCTGCTCCTATATAATTGGCATCTGTGCTGGCAGTACCCTGGATGTGTGTGCCGGGGGCGACAACATCAGGTTTTATTCGCTCACCTGGTGCCGGTCCACGACTGGAAAATTTAGCAATATCTTGCACATTGTCTGCTCCATCCTGGCCGATGCCGCAGCCGTCTAACCAGGTCGGCCTTACATTTTCGGATGCGCCAACGGTGATCATATTTTTGCCGTTCCCTGGCGTGCCAATTGTGTCCAAATCCGGACCGGCGTTGCCGGCAGAAAATAATATCGTGAACTCCTGGTTTCCTGGCATCATACTGTCGGCGTCTCGCACGCCGGCATCAAAGGCTTGAGAACTATCGTCATAGGTCCCGGCACATCCTCGACAGCTCCAGGAGTTGCTCATGATCCGCGCCCCACGATTGTAAGTTTCTCGAAGCAGGCTCAAGTCTGTGCCTCCGCAGCCGCTAAGGTTGAAGTTTCCGTCAAAAACGCGTGTTCCTGCGAACCGGCCGTATGGATTGATACCCAAACCTCGTTGATACCCTTCTTCATCCTGATAAGGGAAACCTTGCCTGGCATCATATCCGCCGGCGATGCTCACATTTAGATGTCCATGTCCATCCGGACCGGCTCCCGACATTTCAGATGTACAGTTGGCAATATATGTGATTCTGCTTGGCAAATCGGCATTGCCCAATTCTCGAAAAGTAATATCTCCGGCGGCATCTGCGGCAATGCCATTGCCAATGCCGTCATCCACAATATCGACAATAGGGTAATCTGCCGGATTCTTACTTAATTTCATTAAATCGAACCAACCCAGATATCCAGGGCCGCCTGGTTCTGTCTGGCTGGGGTTTAGTGAGCCGGCCAATATTCTTCCTTGTACTTCGTCGGTTAGCTCTCTTTCAAATTTTTCTCCTATCCAAACCACATCCGGTAGTTGTGAAATTTTTGGGATGTCTTTTCTAGCTACGACAACCATTGTGTTCTGGTATTTCAATACCGGTTCCCAGGTTGGGCTTTGGCCTTCTGCTAAATCAGAAATAATGGATTCACTGGTATATTTATCTTTGTGACGAAACATTTGCACATTGACCGTCACCAACGCTTCATCACTTTGATGGTTGTTTTGTCTTTCCCTTAACGAAGTGCCCAGTTTTAATGGGGAAAAATAGGGAAATGATTTTTGTAAAAACTCTCCATCTTGGGTAAGGGCTTGAAGCGCCTGGCGGCCTGTATCATCTGTCCATACCAAGTAGCCATTGTTGGCAATGTAATGAACAAGTTCGGTTCCCGTTTTCTCAACCTGATCGAGCCATTCATCTTTGATTGGACCCGCAAATTGGATAAGATGTAAATTCTTTCCATCATATATATTTAACGTGTCTGGTTGATTTAATCCGCTTTGTTTACTAATAAGTCCGAGGCCACCAATAAGAAGTTCATCCATATCCTCGCTTAGCGTTAGTTGTGATCGGGTTTCATGCGGTAAATTGGCGAATGTTTCGCTTTTGATTTTGTACAATCCGAAGGCTTCATAATCATGCCAGAGTATGATGTTTCGGCTGTCACTTTCTAACACATGTGCGGGTGCGATTACTTTCAGATAATTTTCTTGTGGGGTGGCTTGGACGGATCTTCCTCCAATTAGAAGAATTAACAAGAGAATTATAATTAGCAGGATAAATGATGGAGAGACAAAAAGATAGTTGCTAGATTTTTTTAACATTTGTTTATTGCCCAGAGTGTTGAGGTGCTCCAATGAATTTTATCGAGGTATTTTTGGTTAAGAAGGATTTTAGACCATAGTTAATTTGAGGCAAACCTACGCTTAGGATCCACTTGCCCTCACCCTTTATTAGACGTATCATCATCTTGCAGTGGGAGCAATCTGTCAAAGTAAAAATACACGGGTTCGTAGTGGCGACTTTAGCTGTTTGACCGCTAAAGCGAACACTACAAACCATCCGGCCAACCTTGTTGGTCCGACTACTAATTGGATAATGGTGAATATATGGATGCAGAGGACGGGATGAAAGAAGATAGCCAATGGGTAATTAATTCAGATTTATTGCAATTATTGCGCTGTCCGGTGGCAGTTCAACGTAAGGATTTGGGAGAAGACCCCGGCCGTTTAGAGCTTGTTTATGATTGTTGGCTGGTTTGTGCGGATTCCGGTATGAAGTATCCAATCCGAGATGGAATCCCGGTGATGTTGATTGAAGAGGGAGAAAAGTGGAAGGATACATCGGTTGAAGATTTGCCGGTTCCACCGCCTGTGTGACATGACGATATTAAAGCCAGAATTGATTTCAGAAGTTGCCAATAGATTACAGGATGTTGTTAATCGAACGCCTGTTGCCACTTCGCGCATATTAAATAAACGAGTGGGTGGTGAGGTGTTCCTAAAATGTGAAAATTTTCAACGGGTTGGCGCCTTCAAATTTCGCGGAGCTTATCATGCGATCAGCCGGCTAAATGTTGAACAGAAAAATGCCGGCGTGATTACCCATTCAAGCGGTAACCATGCGCAAGGTGTTGCGCTGGCCTGCAAACTTCTCCACGTGCAGGCTGTTATTGTCATGCCGGAGGATGCACCCTCAAATAAGCGAGAGGCGACTGCTGGATATGGAGCCAAAATTATCCCTTGCGAAGCGATTGACCGCGAGAATGTGACCGCCCAACTCATTACTGAACATGGCTATACGTTAATTCACCCTTATGACAATGATGACATTATTTTGGGGCAAGGCTCGGCCGCTTATGAATTATTCGATGAAGTCGGACAATTAGACAAATTGTTTGTGCCCGTAGGGGGTGGTGGTTTAATCAGTGGCTCCGCTTTGGCTTCCGCTGCCTCATCTCCCAACTGCCAGGTGATTGGAGTAGAACCTCAAATCGCTGATGATGCGAATCGCTCCTGGAGAGAACAGGAGATCGTGACGCTGGACCTGGTTCCAAAAACGATTGCTGATGGCCTGCGTACCCGTTCCATTGGGCAAAGAAATCTACAAGTCATGTCGAGCTATGTGCATGATATGCTGACTGTTTCGGAAGAAGAGATAATGGAGGCTTTGCAGTTTATTTGGAATTACCTGAAAATCGTTGTCGAGCCAAGTGCGGCCGTTGCTCTGGCACCCCTATTATCCGGCCAATATGATAGTAGCAAGGAGCGGGTTGGGGTAATTCTTAGTGGCGGTAATCTTGTTTATCCGGCCAAAGCACTCATTCCTAATGCTCGTGAATCCAAAGAGAGCATCCCACCCACTAAAAAGGATAAACAGGCTCAACTCCCAACTCCCAAGAGACCGCGAATTTTAATTATTGATGAATTTGACCCGGCGGCAGCCGACATCTTGCGAGAGAATGCTGATGTTGATGTCATCTTGGATTTGTCCCAACGGGAGTTGCTGCAAAGAATTGGTAATTACGATGCTTTGATCGTTGGCGCTGACAGAGCTATTACCGGTCAGGTCATCAATTTTGGCTTTAAATTAAGGGCTATTGGCTGTCCGAGCGCTCATCTAGACCATATTGATGTTAGCATGGCCCATGAGTTAGGTGTCCAGGTTTGTTATGTTCCTGGCGGAAATGCTGTTGCCATCGCCGAGCACATGTTCACGCGCATGCTGATGTTGGCTAATCAATATGGGGACGGCCGCTTATCCGGAAAGACCTTGGGTTTAATTGGTTTCGGTCGTGTCGGCCAACAAATTGTCCAAAGGGCACGGGCCTTTAACATGAAGGTCGTTGTCAACCAACCCCGATTGACACCGGAATTGGCTTATTCGGAAAGTGTCGAGGCAGAGGACCTGGTCAATTTGCTGCAACAATCTGATTTTGTAAGCATTCATGTACGTTTCAAAACTGAGACGGAGTTGATGATTGGGCCATCTGAACTGTCGCGGATGAAAAAATCAGCTTTTCTCATCAATACTGGACATACGGAATTAATTGATAAAGAAGCATTGCTACATGCTTTGGACTCCAGACAGATAGCCGGCGCCGCTCTATCGTTTTTTCCTGGTTCTGGAGAGGCTGAGAATGTAGTTTCGGCCGAACTTAGACGCCATGAGCGAACGCTCATTTCGCCACATGTGACCTCAATTATAAACCAACAAAGGCCAAACCTGGATCAAGCTGTTGCCCAGGAGATCAGCCAAATACTAAAAAGTAAAAAAGCCAGCGAGACCTTATCTTTAGAACTTGTGCCAATCGAACAAGTTACTCCTCACGAAGAAATTGATGAGAAAAGAGTTTCACGCTTGAAGGATCGATTGGAGCAGGATGGTTTATTAGTAAATCCACCTATTACTACCTTTTGGAAAGATCAATATGTCGTCCTTGATGGAGCGACTCGTTTTTCATCATTAAAGGAATTGGGATATCGTCAAATTATCATTCAAGTTGTTGATCCCCAACAAAAAGGTTTTGATTTACATACCTGGTATCATGCCATATCTCATGAAAGTCTCTCATGGGACGATCTGGAAGAGACGATTACGCAGATTGATGGGATAAGATTGATACCCCTTTCTGGGCGGGCTATTCGCTCGGCGCTGAATGATCCAAGAACGCTATGTTATTTTATTAATCGGGATGGAGAAACAACGCTGGCTCAAGGTTTAGAAGGAGTTGAGCGACTCGGCGCGATGAAAGAATTGGTGGCAATATACACAAAGTGGGGCGATGTTGAGCGTACGCTTGTAACGGACTTGCCAAGATTAACAGCTCAATTGCCTAATGTCCAAGCAGTGGCGATTTTTCCTCAATTCAAGCCAAAGGATGTCTTTGACGCAGCGACAGCCGGAAATTTTCTACCCGCCGGATTGACGAGGTTCGTGATACCCGGCCGAATTTTGCGTCTAAATGCAGATTTAAATCGTTTGAAGAAAGAAGAACCTATGTCCCAGAAAAAGGCGTGGTTTAATCAATTTTTGGCTGAGAAATTAAGCCGCAGCCGGCTGCGATATTACCAGGAGCCGGTTGTTTTACTTGACGAATAACGTTTTTTGAGCGTTGATCGATTGTAGATTAAAACTGAACCATTTATTTGCTAAATGCCTGGCAACTAAAATATAATTAATAGGCTAGCCGGATCAAGGCAAGAGTCCCAATTTAATAGGGAAAAGTTTACATCCTACACACGCCTGGACTTAGCGAGAAGTGCTTGCGACCTGGTGACGGATTTTCATGTCAGGATTTCCTTTGCCGGTATGGCCATGCGAGTCCTCGATAGGGAAGAAAGGTGTGGAAGACTAAAACATAAAAGGAGAATAATACCCCATGGCCATAGTTTCAATGAAGGCTTTGTTGGAAACTGGCGTGCATTTCGGCCACCGAACCCGCCGCTGGAATCCCAAAATGAAGCCCTACATATTTACCGAGAGAAATGGTATCCATATCTTAGATCTTCAGCAGACAATTGTTTTGTTAGAAGACGCATATAACGTCGTCCGTGATACGGTTGCTGATGGTGGTAGTGTGCTTTTTGTTGGTACAAAACGACAAGCACAGGAAACCATTGCTAAGGAAGCAACCCGCGCCGGCCAACCATATGTCAATATCCGCTGGCTTGGTGGAACCTTGACGAATTGGCAAACCATTCGACAGCGGATTGATTACTTAGATAGGTTAGAAGGCCGTCGCGATGCCGGTGATTTTGATCTCTTGAAGAAGACCGAACGCTTGCGGATCGAACGAGAGATTAATAAGTTAGATCAACGCCTGGGTGGCATTCGCAAAATGACCGGTTTGCCGGAAATACTTTTCGTTGTTGATGTGAATAATGAAGAAACAGCGATTCATGAAGCAAATATTCTAGGAATCCCAGTTATTGGAGTTGTTGATACGAATGCCGATCCGGATAAGATTGAATATCTTATCCCTTCCAATGATGATGCAATCAGGGCGATCAAACTCCTAACAGGAAAAATGGCTGATGCTGCTTTGGAAGGTCTGGCTATGCGCGAAGATGTCATCGAAGAGGAAATTACGGACTTTGATGATTATCAGTATGGTGATTTTGACGGTTTAGGTAATGTTGAGGACGACGTCCTGCTCGGCGAATCTACCTTGGCGAAACTCAGAGAACAAGCTGAGGAGGTGGACAAGATTGAGGAAGAAACTCAAGAAGAGAGTGTCGAAGAAAATGAAACTGACGAGGCGCAACCCGAACTTGTTGGTCAAGATGAAGAAGAAAACGAATAGGAGAATTTTGCAGCCATCATGAAAATTTCAACATCTATGGTAAAAGCGTTACGTGAGGCAACGGGTGCCGGGATCCTAGAATCAAAAAAGGCATTGGAAGCAACCAATGGTGATTTTGAAAAAGCCGAAGCTATTTTAAAGGAAAAAGGCGTCGCCCGCGCAGCCAAACGGGCCGGAAGAGAAGCAAGCGAAGGTGTCATCGAAGTGTATTCCCATCCAGGAAGCCGGGTTGGGGTTATGTTGGAACTTAACTGCGAAACTGACTTTGTGGCTAGAAACGAGCAATTTGTAGACCTGGCGCACAACCTCGTTTTACACATTGCGGCGATGAGCCCGCTTTACGTTGGGATTGAGGATATTCCTGAAGATGAACTTGAACGCGTTACTGCTGAGCTTAAAGCCCAGGCAATGGAAGAAGGAAAACCAGAAGAAATCGCGGAAAAGATTGTCGCCGGCCGCTTGAAAAAATATTATCAAGATGTTTGCCTGTTGGAACAACCCTATGTCAAGGACGATGAAACAACCGTTAAGGAACTGGTAACAAGTGTCACCAGCATTACAGGTGAAAATGTCAAAGTCCGTCGCTTTATCCGTTATGAGTTGGGCGAAGAACAATAAGAAAATATCAATTAATAGGGGTGTTCTTAGTGAGCACCCTTATTTGTCATTTGGCCCAGTCGCGAACAAACCATTAGAAACGACAAATGATTTATTTGACAGTTGAAGGTGAGGTCTGATTTATGGCAGATGTACGCTTCCACCGAATTCTCTTAAAGATGGGTGGAGAAGCACTTGCAGACGAAACGGGGTTTGGAATTGATCCCCATCGTGCTGCTGGGGTTGCGGAGATTGTAAAGGAAGTTTATGATTTGGGAGTCCAAATTGCTGTAGTGATAGGAGCCGGCAACCTCTGGCGCGGGACAGTTGGCACAAGCCAGGGCATGTCCCGTTCAACCGCCGATCATATGGGAATGATCGCGACGGTGATGAATGCACTTGCCTTGCAAGATGCTTTGGAAAGAAAAGGTATCATTACCCGGGTGCAGACAGCTATCGAGATGAGAACGGTCGCCGAGCCTTATATTCGCCTCCGGGCGATTAGACATCTTGACAAGGGACGTGTGGTAATTATTGCGGGCGGTACGGGAAACCCATATTTTACGACGGATTCCGCCGGCGCTTTGCGCGCAATGGAATTGGACGCAGAGGTTTTGATTAAAGCCACAAAGGTTGATGCGATCTATGATGACGACCCAATCGAAAATCCGAATGCGCGGCGGTTCACTGAATTAACATACATCGATTTCTTGAATTTGCGCTTAAGGGTTATGGACAGCACGGCTATATCTTTATGCATGGAAAATAATATGCCTATCGCAGTATTGAATTTTTGGCAGAAAGATAGTGTGAAAAGATTGTTGCTTGGGGAATCGATTGGGACTACGATTGCATCATAAGGAAGAATGATTTTGGGAGGTTCTGATGATTCGTGATTTGCTTAATGAAACGGAAAGTAGAATGAAAGGAGCTGTTTCGTCCCTTCAAGGGGATTTGGCTGCGTTCAGAACCGGGCGAGCAAATCCGCATCTTGTTGATAAAATATCGGTCGAGATGTACGGAGTCGAAATGCCCCTCAATCAAATGGCGGTCATATCTGTCCCGGAGCCTCAGCAAATTGCGATTCGACCCTATGATGCAAATGCGTTATCAGCTATAGAACGGGCCATTATGAAATCAGACATTGGTATTATGCCCAATAATGACGGGAAAATCGTACGATTGAACATTCCGCGATTAACCGAAGAGCGCCGGCGTGATTTAAGGAAACTTGTTGGAAGGCGTGTAGAGGAAGGTAAGGTAGCGGTCCGCAATGTTCGCCGGGACGCTTTGAATGATTTACGTGAATTTGAAAAAGAAAAGCTAATCACGGAAGATGATTTTCACCGTGGCACGGATGATTTACAGGAATTAACTGACAAATATGTCCGAAGAATTGATGTAATTGGCCAAGAAAAAGAGGCCGAAATTATGGAAGTCTAGTGGATCTTATGCTGCGACGGCGAGAAAAGCCTTTAGATTTAACACCTTATACGATCCCCACCCATGTTGCTATTATTATGGATGGTAACGGCCGTTGGGCACGTCGTCGGGGTCTACCGCGTCAAGCAGGTCACCGGGCAGGTGCCGAAAATTTACGCCGTATCGTCCGCGCCTGTGTTGAATTCAAAATAAAAATCCTCACCATTTACGCTTTTTCGACGGAAAATTGGGGGAGACCTGAGAATGAGATCCGCGGATTGATGAGGATATTCGCCCGGGTCCTTGATCAGGAATTGGATGAGCTTCACCGTCAGGGTGTATGCATTCACCATCTAGGAGACCTTACTGGAATTAATCCAACCTTACAAGAAAAAGTCAAAAGAGCTTTAGAGCTGACCAGAGACAACGATGTCCTGACCCTTAATGTTGCTTTTAATTATGGGGGAAGAGCGGAAATTCTACATGCTGTGCGACAGATGCTAGCCGATGGTATTAAGCCAGATGAGCTGACAGAGGATCTTTTTAGCTCATATTTATTTACTAAAGATTTACCTGATCCCGATTTGGTCATTCGTACCAGCGGTGAACTAAGGATAAGTAACTTCTTGATTTGGCAAGCTGCATATGCCGAATATTATCCAACACCTGCTTATTGGCCCGATTTTGGTCGAGATGAGTTGTTTGAGGCTATTGTGGCCTATAATGAAAGAGAGCGTCGGTTTGGGCTTGTAACTGAAGATAATTAAAAATCTGGCTTTCCTTAGCTTCTATGTCAACTTTAATTAAAAGGGCCGTCATAGCCTTGACATTAGGTCCGCTTGCACTTTTTTTGATTTATTTGGGTGGATATTTTTATGCAATTCCACTGGCAATAATTCTAATTCTAGGTGCAATGGAATTTGTACAAATAACCCGTTTATTGGGATGGAAAACGTCCTATGTCATACTACTGCCCTTGGTTTTCGCTTTTTCAATCGCCGGATGGTGGGCTGAATGGGAACTAATCGGGCCGGTGATGTTTATCTCTTTGTTAATTATTCTTGCCCATGCTCTCTGGATTTACGAGGTTAAAAAGCAGGAATCATCCGCACCGACCTGGATGGCTATGATGGGGGGTCTCATATTATTGGGCTGGCTGGGCAGTTTTTTCTTTCGCCTACGAGGGCAAGAAATGCGATTGGATTGGGAGTGGACGATGCTCGCCATGATGGGAACCTGGATTGCTGATTCTGGGGCTTATGTCGTCGGCCGTTTTTTAGCGGGAAACGTGCTGGGCAAACATCTCCTGTCTCCACGTTTGAGTCCGAATAAAACGATAGAAGGCTATATTGGTGGTATCATAACTGGCACATCCTTTACCGTTTTAATTGCTTATTTTTTGGATGTTCACCTCGTCACGGCGCTCATCATCGCCCTATTAATTTCGATTGTCAGCCCACTTGGTGACCTCGGCATATCATTACTGAAGAGGGAATCTGGAGTCAAAGATTCAAGCACATTATTTGGCAGTCATGGTGGCGCCTTAGATAGAGTTGATTCTCTACTTTGGTCGGTGGCCATGGCTTATTTTGTGATTTCTTATATTTAATCGTCTGTTAAACCCAATAAAATTTCGCTCACCCATATTTTTGAGGAGGATTGATTTATGACTGATACAGTATTTACTATTGAACGATTTCTCCTGGAACATCAACCGGATTATGCACGGGGTGAATTTACCAATCTGTTGTACGATATTGCCCTTGCGGCAAAGATTATCGCAGTTAAGACCAATCGTGCCGGTCTTGTGGATATATTGGGGACTTATGGCAATGAAAATGTACAGGGTGAAACTCAGCAAAAATTAGACGTTTATGCTGATAATGTTATTTACCGGATATGCGATCATACGGGTCGTCTTTGTGCTATGGTTTCTGAAGAGCGTGAGGAATTGATCACCATTCCGCCGGAATATGAAAAGGGGACCTATGTGCTTGTTCACGATCCTCTGGATGGATCTTCGAATATAGATGTTAATGTTAGTATTGGAACAATTTTTGGCGTATATCGCTGTGTGAATTTTGAGAATCGGGGGCAATTGGAAGATGTTTTGCAGCCCGGGCGGAAATTAGTTGCTGCCGGATATGTCTTGTATGGCGCCAGCACAATGTTGGTTTACAGTAGCGGACAAGGCGTGCATGGTTTCACGCTCAACCCGGAGTTGGGTGAATTTTTGCTGTCACATCCGAATTTGCGGCTTCCGGACCCACCACAATATTATAGCGTCAATGGCTCTTATTATCATCGCTGGTCTCCCGGTGTTAAACATTACCTGAATTGGTTGCAAGGCCAGGTTGCAGGTGATAATCCTGAGTTATCGTCCAGGTATATTGGATCACTCGTCGCTGATTTTCACCGAAATTTATTACGCGGGGGTGTTTTTTGTTATCCTGCTGAAAGCGAAAAGCCTAATGGCAAGTTGCGATTGCTCTATGAAGCTGCACCTCTTGCCTATCTCATCGAACAAGCGGGGGGGTATGCGTCAGATGGAAGAAGACCAATTTTGGATATCGTTCCTGATGAGATTCACCAACGCGTGCCATTGTATATTGGCAATAGAAAATTAGTGGAAAAAGCAGAGCATTACATTGGAATAGAGGATAAGGAAAGGAAAATTGACTTGGTTTCAACGACATGATATACTTTTCTCGCCCATTGAGTGGAGTCTTTGATATTTCCTCGATAAAGCATAGAAAATTTGATTGATCTTTGATGCCATACGGTGAATCCAGCCGGATGAGCCCCCAAGCCTGATGCAACAACAGTGTTGACTGATAATTTGAATAATGTATATAACGACTTTGAACAGGTGCATTGATGCCTGCGTGAGGCAAGATCTGATCGGAGAGGATGAATGGATATAGGTAAATTAGAAGGAAAAAAACTAAACGAACTGCGGGATACTGCGCGCGATATGAATATCCCCGGATACGGTACGATGAAGAAACAAGATCTCATCTATCGTATGATGCGCGCAGATGCGGAAAAGAAGGGTCTTGATTTTCGCGGTGGCGTTCTTGAAGTCATTGAGGATGACAAACAAAATATGGGGTTCTTGCGCTCAGGAAATTTTTTGCCGAGCAAGGATGATGTATATGTTTCTAGTTCTCAAATAAGGCGCCTGGGGTTGCGAACTGGCGATATGATTTATGGCCAGGTGCGCAAACCCAAAGATAATGAAAAATATTACAGCTTGCTACGCGTTGAAGCTGTGTCGGGGTTGAGTCCTGAAGAGTCCAAAAGACGGCCGAAATTTACATCATTAACACCCATTTTCCCCGAGCAAAAATTAAAATTAGAAACATCCCCCAATCTACTTTCAACACGCCTTATGGACCTGGTCGCGCCAATTGGTCGCGGACAGCGTGGATTGATTGTATCACCTCCAAAAGCAGGTAAAACGACCGTTCTGAAAGATATTGCTAATGGAATTGCTGCCAACTATCCGGAAATTCACCTCATGGTTGCCTTAATTGGTGAGCGACCGGAAGAAGTGACGGACATGGATCGTTCAATCGAAGGGGAAGTGGTCAGCTCTACCTTTGACGAACCGGTACGTCAGCATTGTCGTGTGGCTGAGATGGCACTCGAAAGAGCAAAACGATTGGTGGAAGTTGGGCAAGACGTAGTTGTTTTGCTAGATTCCATCACCCGACTGGCCAGAGCCTATAACCTGACTGTACCCCCAAGCGGCCGCACATTGTCCGGCGGTTTGGATCCGGGCGCTCTCTATCCGCCAAAACGATTTTTCGGCGCAGCCCGCAATGTTGAATTTGGCGGCAGCTTAACCATCATTGCCACCTGTCTCGTTGATACGGGAAGCCGTATGGATGATGTAATTTACGAAGAGTTCAAGGGAACAGGTAATATGGAACTGCTGCTCAGCCGTAGACTTCAAGAGCGCCGTGTCTTTCCAGCCTTTGACATTGAACGTTCCAGCACCCGTCGTGAAGATCTCCTATTGTCTGGTGATGAATTGACCAGGGTCTATACCATGCGCCAGATGTTAGGCCATCTGATGGACACCCCAGGATATGATATTTCCAGTGCCACCCAAGCAGTGATGCAGCGCATGCGCGGGACTAAGACAAATTATGAATTCTTGGAAACATTGACCCGGGACATGATGTAATTAATCTCAACACACGTTAGAATAATAAATATAATTAGAGAATGCGGGTCGTTTCAACGGCCCGCATTTGTTATCAGGGTGCTTTGTGATAGCATCCGTAATTTGTATGGTTGAGAGCGATTCAAAACTCCATCGATATGTGGGATTGCTGTTCCTGATATTGATAGCGGTTTTATTATTAGTGGGGCTGCGTTTAGGCGTACTTGCTGAAGGGGGTGAGCGTCCACCAACAAGAGATCGCAGCACAGCATCCGGTTCCGGCCAAAGTGGCATCGGGGCTGATGACAGGTCTGTTTTAATCGATAGGCCTGCAGATGGAGGGGAAATGCCTTTACCTGTTTTAAGTGATAATTCCCTTGAACCCGCACCAATTCCAGAAACCTTCGAGGGACAGAGACCACAACATGATTTTCAAACCTATGTTGTTGAACGGGGTGATACGCCGTCGGGTATTGCCTTTCAATATGGGATTAATACGGAGACATTGTTAGGCGGTAATCCCTTTTTAAGTCAAGAATCGAGTCTCATGCAGCCAGGGATGGAACTGATTATTCTGCCCCTGGATGGGGTCTTACATGATGTTCAGCCAGGAGATACGCTGGAAAGCATTTCGGCCGAATATGGCATCCCTGTTGACGATATCATTGCTTACGAACCCAACAATCTTGAATTTCCTTTCCGCTTATATCCGGAAACCCAGATTCTTGTACCCGGCGCTGTAGCCGAGGTTTTTGTCTGGACCCCGCCCCAATTATCTTCGGTTACTGGCGGTTCATCAGGCGCAGGATCGGGAGTCGCTCCGGCAATTGTAGGGACCGGGACGTTCATTTTCCCTGTGAATTCGCGCAATTTTACCCAACGATTTTGGTATGGTCATCCGGGAATTGATATAGCCTTGTCTGAAGGCTCCGGAGTATTTGCTGCTGATACAGGGACGGTAACTTTTGCCGGTTGGAATATCTATGGCTATGGGAACCTGGTCGTGATCAATCATGGAAATGGCTATGAAACATTCTATGGCCATTTAAGTGGTATAAATGTGTTTCCGGGCCAGATCGTCAATCAAGGCAATGTTATTGGCTCTGTGGGCAATACTGGTAATTCATCAGGGCCGCATATCCATTTTGAAATACGAATCAATGGCAATCAAGATGATCCTTGTTGGTATATAGGTTGTTAGATTTTTTGAAAATCTTACCCTGCTTGTAAACCTTGAAGGTGGCGATCCCGCAGTTGCCCACACCCGGCCTGGATATCAATCCCCCTTCTCACTCGTACGGTGCTTGTAACCCCATATCTCGCCAATTCTTGTCGAAATGCTTCCACACGAACTTGAGCGGATGGTCCACCTGCATAACCTGAGGTTGGGTTGAGTGGGATCAGATTTACATGACATAACATGCTCCGTAGGAGATTGCCTAGGGCTTGTGCCTGTTCGATTGTGTCATTTTCATATTGAATCAAAGCCCATTCAAAGGTGAGGCGCCTCCCTGTCTTGTCAATGTAATAGCGGCAGGCATCCATCAGTTCGGCCAGTGGCCATTTTTTGCTAACCGGTATTAATCTTTTTCGTTCTTCATCGGTTGCTGCATGAAGGGAAACGGCTAAAGGGGTCTGGCGCTGTTCGTCTGCATAACGGCGAATCGCAGGGACTAATCCAACAGTTGAGATGGTGATTTTACGGGCGCCAAGATTAAATCCCTCTGCATCGGTCAGGCGATCGATTGCGGCCAATGTGTTCCGATAATTGTGCAGCGGTTCCCCCATGCCCATTAAGACAATATTGGTGACATGCTGGTTATCTTGTTTGAGGGCCCGAGCGAAATGCATCACCTGAGCAATAATTTCACTGATTTTCAGATGTCGAAAGAAACCCATTTGGCCGGTTGCACAGAATA
The DNA here is from genome assembly GCA_028277515.1 of Anaerolineae bacterium. Next base: position 2,344 of record JANQGC010000300.1, on the reverse strand, counting down.
CACAGCCCATAGCACATCCTGCCTGCGTGCTGATACACAATGTGCGCCGTTTTTCATATTTCATTAAAACGGTTTCGATCAATTGGCTATCAGATAACTGGAAAAGCACTTTGGTTGTTTGACGATCGCTTGATTGCAGTAATGAAATGATTTCGGCCGTATCCAGTGAAAAGGAATCGGCTAACCGCTGTCGCAGGTCAAGCGGCAAGTTGCTCATTTCAGAAAAAGATTTCACGTATCGGCGATAGAGCCACTGCCACACTTGCCGAACGCGAAAGTTAGGTTCACCCAAGCCGGCCAGGTGATCGCTCATTTCATCATAATCCAATTCGTAAATAGTGGGCTTCATTATTTTGACCGATTCTGATTTAGCCATCATACGATTTTCCCGCGAGATTTCAATATTGATGTTAACTCTTCAATATCGGCATAAATAAAATCCGGCTTTATCTCACTTTTTTGCACATCTTCGCGTGTTTCAATCCCGGATAGCAATAATATTGACCGAAGGCCGGCAACTTTAGCTCCCATAATATCAGTTGTCAAGCGGTCGCCAACCATTGCTGTTTCCGATTTATTGCTTTTTAAACGTCGTACGGCCTCCTCAAAAACATGTTGTTCCGGTTTGCCAATGGTCAATGGCTGGACCCCAGTAGAGGTGCTGATCAAAGCCAATAATGCTCCTGCACCGGGAAGGGGGCCTAATTCAGTGGGGTAGGAGGGGTCAGGATTTGTGCCATAAAATGCTGCGCCTCTATGAACTAATAAGGCTCCCATCGCCATTTCTTTATAATGTGTATAGGGAGTAAAACCAACCACAACCAGAGCAGCATCTGCGCCATTTTTGACATCATCCGGCGCAATGGCTACAAAATCTTTCGCAGCCATTGCCTCGTGCAATCCTTTGTCGCCAATAACGTATACTTTGGTTTCTGGGGAGTATCGCTTACTAAGGTAATGGGCGGTTGTTTCCGCGGAAGTTAATATTTGCTCCGGAGGGATGTCAATATTAAAGCGAGCGAGTTTTTCCGTGTATTGGACGGCCGTTTTTCGTGCGTTATTAGTCGCCAAAACGAAGTTAATATTTAACTCGCGCAGGGTTGCAAAAAATTCAAATAGTCCCGGCATCGGTGTTTCGCCCCGCCACAAAACACCGTCCATATCCAGTATTAGGCTCTTGACATTCTTATCCATAAGTTCACTTGTACAAAAATTTATTTTCAAAGAAATTTGACAACTTTTCGCTTGAATATTAGCGAAAATCATTTAATAAAAGTTGTCAAATTTTAGGTAACACAATAATAAGGAACATTCAATTTTGCAATTTATTTGTTTTAGAAAATCACATTGCGCCGTGCATATTAACTTGCATAAGCTTTCTAGAACAAAGTTGAGAATTAGATAGGTTGATTATAGCTTGAACGTTGGTTAAAGGTAATTTTTCTAGGATGTTGTGGCTTGTTGGGAACCCGGCGGGTGTTATAATCAGCCCCTGATTCAATAGCAAGAAAGAGCCTTAAGCCTGTGATGAGTGTGATTTAATCGTGAAATTGTCTGTAATAATGCCTGTTTATAATGAGCGTGATCTGCTGACGGATGCCGTTAAGGCGGTTCTCGCAGTGGATCGAACCGATGAATTGATTATCGTTGATGATGGATCGACGGATGGAACCCGGGAGCTTTATCCGGAAATTGCTAAGTTAGATGAACGGATCTTTATCCACAAACAGGATAAAAATCAAGGCAAAGGAGCCGCCGTTCGTACTGGATTTAAATTGGCTACTGGAGATATTTTCCTCATACAGGATGCCGACCTGGAATATGATCCGCGCGATTATTATGATTTGGTCAGACCTATTGAGGAGGAGCGTGCGTCTGTCGTTTATGGTTCTCGTTTTCGTGGGGGTCCTACCAAGGCAATGTTCTTCTGGCATATGGTGGGCAATAAGTTTCTTACGTTTGTAACGAATGTCCTTTACAATACCATCTTGTCGGATATGGAGACTTGTTATAAGGTTTTTCGCGCTGATGTCATCCGAGATATCCCGCTCCGTTCAAAAGGTTTTGAATTTGAACCGGAGATCACCTCCAAGGTGTTAAAACGCGGGCATCGAATTTATGAGGTGCCTATCTCTTATAACGGCCGTGAATTTGAGGAAGGCAAAAAATTGAATCCTTGGAAAGAAGGTCCAAAGGCATTTTATTACCTCGTCAAATACCGGTTCGTGGATTAAATATAAGGTCCGAAATGCCGAAGCGCAGCAGATTGTTGCTGACCGGCCTGGTGTGGGTAGCATTCTTTTTTCGCTTGCATTCACTGTTTCATAATCGCTTTCAATTAGAT
>JANQGC010000244.1 GCA_028277515.1 Anaerolineae bacterium | reverse complement strand
ATTTGCTGCGCGATAAGCGGAATTTGCCGGGCGTTGAGCGCGAAATGCTGCTGGACCGGTGGCAGGCGACCCAGGTGATGACCGCTATGCCGTTGGAGAAGGCGGGTGACGTCGATTGGGCCCTGCGGGGCAAGATTGGCGTCCTGTTGGATGGTTGGTTTGTACCCCTGGCGACGGCCGAGCCGGCGCTGCTGGCGGTCTTAGAAGTGGGAATGGGTAATGAAGTTGCCCAATGGATGAATTCGCCAGCTAAGAAGGTGAAAACATGATGAATCATATTAGCTTTGATGAAAAGAAAATTAAGTTGTTTATAATAGCTGAGGATTCCATTCCTCACCGCATGGGCGAAATAGATTTAGCGGTTACAAAATAAGGAGAAACAAAATGTCAGTAGAAAATGCAAAAAAGTTTTTGGATTCGGTCAAGAAAAATCCGCTGGTCAAAACGCAGTTGGAAAATATATCTGACAAGGATACGCTAGCCAAGACGGCCGTGAAGCTGGGCAAGCAAATGGGCTATGAATTCACAGAAGAAGAGGTGAAAAAGGTCCTCGGTCAGGCAGATGGCAAATTGTCTGGCGGCGATCTGGGGGATTTGGCCGGGGGTTTATTTTAGATTTTTAGTTGAGAACAGCGGAGGCAGCTAGTCACAAAGGAATCAGGTAACTTTTGCTACTGGGTAAACTTAGACCACACGGTGGCACCATCTGTTTCAATTGTGATGTGATAGTGTAAGTCAGTGCGGTTGTGGCCGAAGTTTCTATTTTGCAACTCGGTGATCACGTCAAGATGAGGATGCCCATGTGGGCGGGTGTGACTGCTCATAACGATCAAAATATTATTGTTTAGCTGATTGAGCCAGGGAGTTGATCCGGCATGGTCAAAAAGCCCGTTTTTGGCGCCGTGATGAGGATGCTGAAACACCTTTGTTGTGGCCGCCAAACGTGGTGCAATCCCCGGCCAATTATCAGCTTCGGCATCTCCCGTGAGTACAAAAGTGACCTGGTTCAAGGTCAAGGCCATGACAACCGAATTATTGTTTTCGTTGTTTGGGTCCACCTGGTTATGATTAGGCCAGAGGACTGCTAAACTTGTGTTGCCAAAATTGATGATACCGTTCAATATCTTGGATTCATCGACAGCCTGGTGATGAACAACGTTACTGGACCGGTTGGCAAAATGAAGCAACGTGCCATATGTCGTTGACGCTACTGACTTGGGGTACCAGAAGTTCTTTGTGCCGAATGTTTGCAGCATGCGCTTGAGGCCGCGGGCGTGATCTGCATGACCATGAGTCAATAATACCCACTCGAAGTTTGGCTTATTGTTTACAAAGTCGACATTATGGCGATCAAAGAATCGCTTTACAAAAATTAGGGAAGAGCGCTCGTTTTCATAATCATTACAGTCAACAAGAGCATACTGTTTGTTACCGGTATTGTCCTCACTTTCGATGAAGATCGAATCACCCCATCCAACATCAATTAAGGTAATAGCTAATCTAGACATGACATTGCTTCCTATATACTTAAATCTGATTTCGATTTGGCTAATTGTAACTTTTCGCGTCGTCCCACCTGAGCGCATATGCAGAATTTTTCGGGTAACTAGCAATGGCATTCTGAATCTGCTGCCGGTTCCATTCCTGAAACACTTCTGTCTCGGAAGCAGAAAACTGCGTTTTTTGAGGGTCAGGATTGAGATCAGCCAGGTCGCTTATTTGGATCATAAGTCCCTCTCGGTAGCGATAACACGCCTCGAAGAGGTCAAATGTCAAGCGATACAGTTCACCTCGCGCAATCGTTGGCCTGTGCTGAAACCATCTCTCCGGAATCCAGATATCCTCTAACTCGACGGAGTAATTAGCCGTTTCATCCAAAGTGGTGAAGAGTACATCTATCTGCTCAGGGTCGGTAAACTTGTCGGACAAGGTATCAGGCCGATAAATCACACCCGTTTGACCGAGAATAGGAATAGAAACCGCATTTTGTGCGCCAATTTGCACGAATCCCGTGAGAAAGGGCGTTTCAGATGTAATGATTAGGTACGCGGCGCGGACCACTTTAACCTCGTCGATCATGCGCCTGGCGTCGATCAAAACAGGAACAGTAATGATTTGTTCACCAGACGTTTGTGCTGTCGGCATCATAATTTTAACCTCCTGATTTCAAAATCAGTCCAAATTTTTAATCCCCTTCCCTTTTTCAAATTCAGCAGTTTTATCAATTGAAGGTGGATTTTAATCAACTTGAAGATTATTGTGTTCGTAGTTCCTTGTAGGAAAAGAGTAAGAAGGTCTGGACCTTTGAGATATTAATAACTACCAATCACTATACAATACGAACTCACGATGATCTATAAACTGGATTACATTTAGAGTTTTATTTACGGCATGATAAAAGTGCCGGGCAACTGTTGATTGATTTCCCGGAATGTTTATTCCCAATCACATAACGGTTCGACATAAGCGGCCGATCTGTCGCGCAGCTAACCACCCAGCTTGAAGAATTCGGTTCCGGAATGCATGGACAAGTAGAAATATTGTCCATTTTTGGACCCTCTTCTACGATTGTCACCATATTGCCACCCCAAATAGTTGATTTATCCTAAAAAGTCACGTAAAATACACTTAAATGTCACTTAAATGTCACTTTGGTGCGTTAGTAAGAAGGGTTTGTAAGAACAATATATCCAATGGAGGTGGTGAGAAACTGATTGAATACAAGGCGCATTGTTCCTGATTTGTTTTGTTAGATTAATTGTCCATTGCGGACGGAGGAGATTCCTATGTTGATAAAACGAAGAATTGGTTTGATATTGGTGGTGCTTGTGTTGATATTGGTGGCTTGCCAACCGGCGGCGCAAGAACCGCAGATTATCGAGGTTACCCGTGTGGTGACTGATACAGTGGTTCAAGAAGGGGAGACAATAGAGGTGACGCGAGTCGTGACTGAGGTACAGGAAGTTGAAGTAACGCCTGTTCCCCAGGAAGCGGAACCGAGCACGTTTGCCGCGGCCGACCCGACGACTTTGTTAGAAATGACCTTTGGTGATGTAGACACGCTCGATCCCAGCCTGGCCTATGATACCGCAAGCAGCGGTGTGCTGCGCCAGACGATGGAGGCCTTGATCACCTATAACGGTAAGGACAGCACCTCTTATGTTCCCAGCCTGGCTTTAGAGGTTCCCAGTTTGGAAAATGGGTTGATCTCTGAAGATGGCCTGACGTACACCTTCAATATTCGTGAGGGTGTGACCTTCCATGAAGGTGGAGAGCTGACCCCCAGCGATGTGGCCTACACTTTCCAGCGCGGTCTTTTGCAATCCGATCCGAACGGACCACAATGGTTGTGGTTGGAACCCATTATGGGTTATTCCAGCGCCGATATTACGGAAGAAATTGATGATGGCGCTTATGCCGGTGACCGGGATGCGCTGATCGCCAATGCCAACCCCGAAGATCTTGTGGCTGTTTGTGAGCAAGTGAAAGAACGCATTGTAGCTGATGATGATGCAGGAACCGTAACCTTTAACCTGGCCCAACCGTGGGGGCCCCTGTTGGCGACCTTCCCTGATTTTGGCTATATCCTGGACAAGGAATGGGTCATCGAAAATGGCGGCTGGGATGATGACTGTGGTACCTGGCAAAACTGGTATGCTCCAGGTTCGGAAAACTCCGAATTATCACCTGTTTTGAACGGCACCGGACCTTACATACTGGATCATTGGACACCTGGTGAAGAATGGGTCCTGGTTGCTAATGAAAATTACTGGCGAACCGATGATGATCCGGTCTGGGAAGGCGGTCCCGCCGGCCAGCCAGAGATTAAGACAATCATCCGCCGACTGGTCGGGGAATGGGGCACGCGCTTCGCGGCCTTACAGGCCGGAGATGCTGTCGCAGTAACTGTCCCCGCGGCTAACCGCCCGCAGGCGGACCAGTTTGTCGGTGAGTTTTGTGATTGGGATACAGGCGAATGTACGCCGAATGAAGCGAATCCTGAAGGACCCCTGCGCAAGTGGGGCAATCTGCCGGGTGTGAGCCGGACGAATATGTTCCCATCTTTCGACCCCGGCACTGAATCACCTTATATCGGCAGCGGCCAGTTGGACGGCAATGGCATCCCACCGAACTTCTTCTCCGATATACATGTCCGCAGAGCACTGGGTTACTGCATGGATTACGACACACTGCTCGCCGAAGGATATAACGGAGAAGGTCTGCGTAATAATGGCGTCATCATCCAGGGTATGCTGGGCTATAACGAGGATGGACCGCGGTTTGACTTCGACCTGGAAAGGTGTGAAGAAGAACTGGCACAGGCCTGGGACGGCCAATTGCCGGAAACGGGTTTCCGATTCTCTGTTGTCTATAACACGGGGAAT
>JANQGC010000195.1 GCA_028277515.1 Anaerolineae bacterium | reverse complement strand
GCGATTCCAAAGTCGCCAATTATCGTACCGTAACCGCGACATCATTTTCGCGCTCTGGCGTATGCACAAGAACGCGATTGTGAAATCGCGGTTACGAATCTGACTTTGGAACTGCCCTGGCCCAGATTACAAAACACTTTTCCGGCTTGTTATCTTGAAGTATCATTGACTTAAGATCTATTTTACAATGATAATCTTTCCTATTAGGTGTTGATTGACCGGGAAGATAGAGGAATAAAATTGCGATCAATCAGCGTTATCATACCTGTATACAACAGCGATAAATACCTTGCTGAGGCAATCGAGAGCGTGCTTGAACAATCCTACCCGCCTGCTGAAATTATTATTGTCAATGATGGTTGCAGTGATGAGTCGGCCGCCATCGCCGACTCATTCAAGCCACAGGTCATGGTTGTGCATCAAGATAATAAAGGTACCGGTGCTGCGCGCAACAGGGGTATCGAATTTGCCTCAGGAGAGTATTTTGCTTTTCTTGATGCTGATGACATTTGGGTTCATAACAAACTAAAGTGGCAGATCGAAATTTTTGCAGAAGATGCAACCGTTGATATCGTCTATGGTCATGTCCAACAATTTTATAGTCCTGAATTACCTGAGAGCTTCAAACAGGAAGTCCAAATTAGAAAAGAATTCTCACCCGCCCATTTATCGAGCGCTCTGCTTATAAAGCGTAAAGCTTTTTTTCGTGTGGGTTTTTTTGAGACAGAACTGGCCACAGGAACCGACCAGGAATGGTATATGCGTGCCGTCGATCAGGGATTAACCATCGTGATGCTATCCCAGATCGTTTATCGCCGGCGCTTGCATAAAAATAACCTTGGCCGGCGCATGAAGCAGTTTGAAAATCAACGGCTGCACATTTTGAAAGCGGCCATTGACCGGCGGAAACATGACCAGACAAAATAATACGCCCACCCTTTCTATCATTATCCCGACTTATAATGCAGCCAAATTTCTTCCTCAAGCGGTATCCAGCATTCGAGAACAAACCTACAAACCGCCAATGGAGATTATCATTGTCGATGATGGGTCAACGGATGATACGGCCGCTGTGGTCCAGCATCTTGGCCCAGATATTCAATATATTTATCGGGAAAACAGCAGTCCCGCCGCGGCCCGAAACCGCGGCTTACACATAGCTCAGGGGGAACTCATTGGTTTTCTGGATGCCGACGACCTTTACCCACCTGATAAATTTGAGCTTCAAGTCAAACGGCTGCAAAACGACCCGTCTATTGATGTGATCCAAGGTCGCATTAAATATATTCATATGGAAGGCGCAGAGGACAGAAGTGCTATCTTAGATGAAGATGATGCCATGACCTTCATTCAGATTGGAGCCGCGATGTTTAGAAAATCTGTTTTTGAGCGCATCGGTCCTTTTGACGAGGATCTGCGATTCAGCGAGGATCACGACATTTTTATACGCCTGCGCGAAAATAACATTCCGTTTGTCATTATTAATGACATCACCCTACTGTACCGCCTGCATGCCCATAACATGTCCAACAATAAAACAACGCATCAGTTTCAATTGCTTCATGCATTAAAAAAATCAATCGATCGCCGGCAAAAACATGGCGACAAAACCAGACAACTACCCCTGTTTCACGAATTCAAAGAGAACAACGACTAATTCTACAATGGCCATATTCATCACCGGTCACGACCGGTCGGGCACAACATTGTTACAAAGAGTATGCAATAGCCATCCTCAAATATTGCTAACCAATGAATTTAACGTTTTTATTCCTCTTGGCCGCTCATTCCGTGCCTATGCCGTTCATATGCTGCGCCATGCTCTGCACATTAACAATCGCTACCGCTTTAACCAGCAATACCGGTTCTTAGGCAATGCTAGGTTTAGCAATTTTCCCTTCACAATATCTTATCTAATCACTTTGCTGAAAAATCACCAACAAAAAATTGGCGTTTCCGATATTGAGCGAACGATGAAAACAATGAATCCGCAGGCCAAAATCGTTGGGGACAAGAAGACGATTTACAATTCCAATCTGCAAATCCTCTTAAAAAACGAAGGGCTGAAAGGTGTGGTCATCTACCGTGACTGTCGCGATGTGACCGGTTCGTTCTTGCAGATGGCCCGGACAGTGTGGGCTACCCAACCCTGGATAAAAAATCTTAGAACGGCCGATGCTATCGCCCAGCGCTGGGTGAAATGGATCGATTTGATGGAAAAATACGCTTCTGATTTGTTCATCATTCGTTATGAAAACCTGGTTAGCGATCCGGAAAAAGAGTTGGGTGCTCTCGCAAACGATTTGGGAATATCTTCCGCAGGATTTCACCCGAATAACATCAATTCAAGGAGCATCGGCAATTACCGGAAAGGACTGACAAAACAAGAATTAAACCAGGTGTTGGCCATTGCCGGCCCGACATTGGCCAGACTTGAGTATATTTAACCCTGTTTACCTGATTAATTAGCGGCTAGACGACTAAAGCCGCTACTATTACCCAAATGAGCTAACGTTTCCTGTCAGGCAGGGAAGGAAGCGGTTCGACCTCGCCTTTTTGCCGCCGGCGATCGAGAGATTTTTTCACCAATAAAGTTAACTGGTAATTTAAGTTATCCGGAGAATGAACCATACTGTCCTGGTGCATGCGGTGTAAAAGCGTAATCTGGGGCATCGTCTCATGCGGAATCCCCATCTCGCGCATACGCAGAATCCAATCATAATCCTCACTATAGCGGAAAGACCCGTCAAATAATCCAACCTTTTCAAAGGCTGACCGGCGAAAAAACCCAGCGCCAAGTTGATAGCTGTAAGCTGTGCGATCTTCGGCTAAAGGCAATTTAAGATCTCGTTCGCTAAAATCTCCAAAATATTGAGTCCTACCCCATACTGCTTCAACTTTTTCGTTTGACTTTAAATAGGCCAATTGATTCGCCAGCTTCCCTTCGGGCCATAGATCATCAGCATCAAGAAAGGCTATAAACTCTCCTTTGGCATGCTGTAATCCTCTGTTTCGGGCTTGAGCCGGGCCGGCATTGGCCTGGCTTATAATTTTCATTGGAGTATCAAAGCTTTCAATGATTTTCAGGGAGTTATCGGTTGAGCCATCGTTGATAATGATAATTTGCAGGGGTTCATACGCCTGTTGCTGGATGCTGTGAACGGTCTCAGCTATGAAATTTTCAGCATTGTAAAAGGGTACAATAACTGAAATTAACGGTTGTGAACTCATATCAAAATCTTTCTCCCCATTAGATCCCTTAATATTACTTTACACTAAACATGTTCAAACTTTTAGAAACGATCCAACCTTGGCGCTAATCGCTACCATATCAATTTGATTCACATTTACAAGCATGATGTTTTCCTGCATGTCTTCATCAACCCAGTGATCCAACATGCCTTTTACTACCTTATGGTCTGGTGAACCATCTAAGAGAATGGTCAGCGGCATATTTTGTTGATTGCAATACAAATGCAGAAGCTTGGCAATCATCGTTTGATTGCGTCCACCGATGACCAAGTCGGCCGTCAAAAATGAATGGATGAAGTTGCGCAATTTTTGTGGGCTTTCCCCAACGATCATTTTAAAGTGTTCATTATTGGGAAATATACGAAACTTTTTATCGTTAAACGTGTGCACGGCCGCTCTTAAATCATGCTTTTGCTGTTCCGTGAGATCGAGAAATTTCATATGATTGAAAAGTCGCCTTTCCGACCTGACAAAACCATCGGAAAACAACAACGTACTTAACGTCCCCTCCGACAGTTGAGCAGCCAACTCACGATAAAAACGGTTAAAATCTTCGATCCTGACCAACATATCCTTATAGGGGATATCCTGCCATCGTCCGTACTCTTCCGCCTGGTGGACCGGCCATAATATAATATAGCTGTTCCAGGGTGTGTCAATGATGGCCGTGTCTCCCTGCCGGATATGAATAAACGTCTTCATTTGCCCGCTGGGATAAACGGATGGCAACGGTTCCTGCTGTCGCTTCTCAAAATAAATGGCCCACAGGTCGAACGGGTCGGCGACAGCGGTGTTAATCGACTCAAAAAAAATGCCGGCTCGATCAATCACCTTAAATTTCAAAATGAACTTCGCAGTATCATTCTTCAGCCGGTCAACTTGTTCACACACAAATTCCTGCAGCGCAGGAAAATCATCTTTGTCTACGGAGCCGGCAAAATCAGGAGCGACAGGCAGAATTATTTCCTCCAAACCCTCAACCAATCTGTCATCGTTTCTTGCAAGGAAGTAATCATTAAATCCCGTAAAATCATACACATCAAAAGGCTCCGGCGGTTGAAACATTTCCCTCAATATTGGAGCGGATCTTTTCATTTTGCTAACAGCCCTTTGCCATAATGACGGGCGTTTATGATCGAGGTCCATAAACGTCATGGGCAGGCCCCGGCCGTCGATATTGGCGCTGCGTGGGCTTTTGAATGGTTGGAAATAAAAAGTATAACCCAATGAAAGACCCAGTTTGTACAGGGCTTTGAACTCAACCAACTGGTCCGTGAATCCTGACTGCCGGGGTTCTATTGTAAAAATTTGCTTACTCATGATTACCTGTAAATTGACGGTTCTGTGCTAAATATCGGCTCAGTCGCGAGGAGATCTCCTCGTAATCCGGCCGGTTAATATTAACAAAAATAAACTGTTCCTTCCTTTCTCCCAAATTCAAACCGCCATAACGCCAGACAGCATCCTCCTCTTCAGCTTTGTGTAAGACAATCACCAACGGCATCGTTTCCCGGTCGAAATATAAAGCCGCCAGCTTGGGAAACATCCACAGTTGCGAACCGATAATCACCAGGTCGGCCATCAAAAATGAATGGATCAAATGGCACAAATTTTCTGGCGTCTCACCAACAAACAAGCGGCCGTCCTCAATTTGTTCAAACGGCTTAAATTTAATTTCATCAAAAGATTGCAACGATTGATGCAGGGCAGCATACTGCGCCGCTGAGAGGTCGAGCTTGTTCTGTTTGAATCCACTGCGCAATTTTTGCGCCGCTCGTTCGTAACCATCAGAAAAGAAAAGGGCAGAGAGCGCTTCACCAAGGTTGAATGTCAGTCCTTGGAAAAAATGGAAATATTCTTCGGGCTGGATCAGGCGATGACCGGTAGGGATATCCTTGATTTGCGCGTACTCTTGAAATGCAGAACCACGAGACCATAATGGAATAAACGTATTCCAGGGAGTGGGCAATACAGCCGTATCACCCAGGCGCATATGGACCACCGTTTTCACCTTTCCCTCTGCAAAAAGTGATGGCCAGGACTGCCTGCGCCGCTTTTGGAAATAAATCCCCCTTAAATCCAAATCTGAAGCTTCACCTGCCATCTCCTGGCGAATGATCTGCCAGACAGGCCATCGGCCTTCCAAGACAAAACGGAGCAGGATCGCCTCCTGGGAGCCGGAATGATCGGCCGCGAATTGGCGGATATAGGCCTGCAAATCAACCAAATCGTCGATTTCATTTTCTTCAGCCAACCGGTCATTAAAAATTAGGATTGCTTTTGTTGTATTGCTTAAATCGCAGCCATCATGCTTCACCCAAAAATAATCATCAATTCCCAAAAAATCATAAACATTAAAGGGTATCTTTATGTTGAAAATTCGACTTAAACCAGGCCATTTTAACTGTAGCTTCAACAGGCGCTGCTGGTTGCACGAAAGCAGATCCGCGCTCGAACTACGTGGACTTAAAAATGGCTCATGCCAATACGTGTAACCCAAGGATTGCCCCAATTCATAAAGGGCACTGAACTGCAGAAGCTGGTCGGTAAAGCCGGCATATTTCGGTTGAATGGAAAAATAGATATGTCTGGTCATGAGTGACAGTTTTCTAGAATTCTCAATTTTCCCTGAACACACTTTCCCAAAAAGGTTTAAAATTTGAAGTTTAATTCCAAGGTAAATACTGTTTCAAAAAATATATGGTTTCATAGCGTAAGAAAGCGTACAAATACGACAAGCTGAAATAAGTACTTATGCGAGGAATTTCACCACCCTTCTTAAGAATTTGTACATCATCCAATTGATCTAATTCAGCAGCAAACGAACCATAAAGCCTATGCAATCCGTTACGAATCTGCGGAGATACCAGTTCCAACGATGATGAACGTTTCTTCTCTAGGGGGAAAGTCGAAACAAATTCTTCTGGCAAGTTTATAAAGGATTGCAAGGTTCGTACATTTTCAAAAAATTTTTCATAACGAATAAATAAAATCGGATGGGGTGGCATGTAATCTTTATAGTAATTATAAAAATGACGACGAAAATAAAACTTGTCCTTTCAATGAACCAATTAGGAATCACTCTCTTTCTGCATGCTGCCATTAGTAGATAAGTTCATTTGTTGCTGGTGTAATCTAAATAAATTGGCATACTGTCTATCATCGGCAAGCAGTTGTTCATGTGTCCCACGCTCGATAATACGCCCTTTATCCATCACCAATATCCGGTCGGCCATGCTCACCGTCGAAAAGCGATGGGAAATAAGAATGGTCGTCCGGCCGGCGGCCAATCGCTTGAAACGGGAATACAAATCGTATTCAGCCCTGGCGTCTAAATTGGCAGTAGGTTCATCCAAAATGACCAGGGCCGAATCCCGAGCGAAGGCCCGGCTGATAGCTATCTTCTGCCACTGTCCACCTGACAGGTTATACTCGCCAAACAGACGTCCCAATAGGGTATCATATCCTTGGGGCATGGCTTCGACCATCTCATGGACACCGGATAAACGGCCTAATTCCTGCACCCGTTCACGGTTGTCCAGCAACCTGCGCCAATCCGCATAGGCGATATTTTCAGCCACGGTGGCTTCATAACGGCCGAATCGCTGGAACACAAAGGAGATCTGCTGCCGCAAATATTCCAGGGACAAGGTTTTCAAATTTTGCTCGTCAAACAGAATACAACCCTGGTCAGGATCGTACAGTCGGGCGATTAACTTCACCAGGGTAGTTTTCCCCGCTCCATTCTCGCCCACTAAAGCAACTGTTTCTCCTGGCAAAATATGTAAAGAGACATCCGTCAACACCTCTCGGCCTGTGCCCGGATAGGAAAAACAGACGTCACGAAACTCGATCTCTCCCTGGCTGCGGGCCGGAACAATCCCATCTGACATCTTTTTCTCAGGTTTCAATTCAAAGAACGTGATCAAATTGGAAACATCCAAAGAGCGTTCGCGTAAATTGCTGATGCCGCCAATGACGGATTCCAATATCACGCGCAGCCGGCTGGTTGAGGCCACGTAAACCGTCACATCCCCGACGGTCAATGCACCGGCAATGGCCTGCAGGACCACCCTGGCAATGGCCAGATAAACGGCCGTCACTGTGAGGGCAGCGAAAACCACCTTACCCCAAAAATTAGCCAGGTACAGGTGGCGGTCGCGGTCGCGAAATTCAGTCATATATTTTTGAAACCGTTGAATTAACAAAGGAGCCAGGTCCAATAACTTGGTTTCCGCCACATAATTCTCACTTGTCACCAGGTTTGTGAAATAACTGGTCCAGCGATTCTTCGTCGCCCGCGAATACCTTTCCTCAAATCGCTTTCGAGCCAATCGCCAGTGGAATATCATATAAGGAATCACCGGAGGAACCAGGAGCAGAGCTACTATAGGATCAATAACCAGTAAAATAGTGACAAGAGACACGATTTGTATCAGATTGGTGATGATACTGATGCTGAAATAAAGAAATTGGTCAAATGCCTGTGCCGGATTTTGCTGGGCGCGGTGCAAAACATCCTGAAATCGGGGATCTTCAAAATAAGCGTAGTCCAACTTTGCGGCATGGGCTAAAATGTCGCTCGTCATTTGTAAATTCATTTCGTCGCTCAACCGTTGGTTGAAATATTGCCCGACGGCCACGGCGATAATATTCGTCGCTGTCAACAGTAATCCCAGCCCTAACCAGAAAAACAAACTGGCATTATCAGCAAATCCGCGATCGATACTGTCCACAACCTCATTAACCAGTCCGCGGCCGGCCAGGGCTAACGCCGCCGGGAGCAGGCCCTTCAATACATTGGCTCCAATGACGCCGGAAAAATGGCGCGCATCCGTCTGCCAGGTCAGTCGAAATGCCCAGCCCATATTCTTGAAAATTTCTTTATTACTTTGACTAATCATTACTCTTTGCAGGTTGTTTCAGCAGCAAACCGGAAAGCTCACGCTACTGTAGAACAACCTTTCCAGGTTGTTTTCACCGCAAGCTAGAAAGCTCGCGCTACTGTAGAACAACCTTTCCAGGTTGTTTTCGCCGCAAGCTAGAAAGCTCGCGCCACAATCAAAAACAATTATTGGGTTTCCAAAATCATCATCTGTGCTCAGCTTCGTTATCATTGCTGGTCAATATCCGTTAAAATTCAAATATGAACTACTGGCCTGAATCATCACATAAGCCTTTGTTAAGGGCAACTTTTCTATCCGGCCCTGAATCCCTCCAGGCGTGGGAGCAGTGGTTACGTTTGGTCGATTTCGATGATTATCCTGATTCAGGATCATACCGTCTCTTACCGCAACTCTTTAAGAATCTAAGAGCGCAAGGTGTGCAGCATCCGCTTATGATGCGCCTGCGCGGCATCGTGCGCAAGAATTGGACGCATAACAAACATACCCTGGATGCAAAGCATTGGCCCTGGGTCGATTTCCTCGCAATGGGACTTGACTTCATCTTGCTTCCTGGCGCGGCTACCGCATTGAAAACCTATGCCGAATATGTGCTGATTCCGCCCAAAGAAACGGCCGTGCTCATTCACACCAAGGACTATTCCAATGCCATTCGCTGTTTGAAAAATAATAATTGGGAGCCGGAAAATGAAAACAATGATTGGAAAAACCTCTCTCCAAGGCAATACAATATGCGCTGGCTGGACAACGATGGCCGATCCTTGCGGCTCTATTGGCACCCCTATCTGGCCGCCTGCCGGAAAGAGGCTGTCCATCCCCTGTTTGAGCGCGCAGAACCCATTCAGGTCCAGGATTTAAACATAAATACATTAAGAATCGAGGATCATATCCTCTGGACTGCCGGCCTGCACATGGATGGCCAGTTGGAGCCTCAATTCATCCGCGCGGTGGAAACGATGCTGATCATTCAATCTGCTGCGGAGATCAACTGGCCACAAATATCAGCACAGGCTCACCTAAGCGGCTTGCGCCAGCCCTTGATTGAACTGCTGCAATATTTACAGGAAACCCTTGATTTTCAACTGCCGCCCGGCTACTTGCAAGAGTTAAAGGAATCGGCCGATTTGCAGAATGAAATACGCCTTTTATCATACAACCAACCCCAAACCGGAGGCTGGCGCAAGGCGGTTGGTCTTTGGCTGCTCCACCGGCGCTGTAGCGGCAGTGACTCATGGCTGGCCCAGATCCTGACCTTTCCCCGCTTTCTACAGCAGATCTGGCGCTTGAAATCCCTATGGCAAGTCCCTCTGCATCCCGCGGCCGTTCTCCTACGCCGCTTATCCCGTTCCTTTCATAAACGCCAGACTGAACCGCCCTTGTAGTGTAAACATTCTCTTAAGTAAATATTCCTGTTTGTTTTACTGGGCTGATTAGGCGAATATTACTATGCGAAGATCACTTCGTTAATTCAACCGGATTTGCCGCTCTCTCATTGACAATCAACCGGAATATATCTGGCCGAGCATAATGGCCGACCACATCGAAATCTAACTTCCCCCGCCCGATGTCGGCCAGGTCGAGATCAGCATATAGAATTCCCTCCTCATCAAACAAAGGACCGGCCAAAATTTCACCCAACGGGGAAACAATGGCGCTGCCGCCGCGTGAAAGTACCGGCGGTGCATCGGCCAAATCCTCGACGCCGGGCAGATCCTTGGGAACCATCTCCCTGGTTACAAACTGGTTGCAACCCAGCACAAAACAGCGCCCTTCGCAGGCGATGTGGCGCAGGGTCGCCTGCCAGGTGTCGCGCTGGTCGGCTGTTGGCGCCAGGTAAATCTGCACGCCCTTGCCGTACATGGCCATACGTGCCAGGGGCATATAATTCTCCCAGCAGATCAGCCCGCCGATGCGCCCCAAAGCCGTATCCAGCACCGTCAACGTGCTGCCATCCCCCTCACCCCAGATCAGGCGCTCGGACCCGGTTGGCTTCAACTTGCGGTGTTTGCCCAAGTATCGGCCGTCCGGCCCAAAATAGAGCAGGGTGCAGTATAGCGTACCGCCGCTAAACTGGCTGTCACGTTCGATAACGCCCATCGCCAGGAAAACACCCGCCTTTTTCGCTGCCTGGCCCAGGATTCCCGTCGCCGGACCGGGTACATCCACGCTGTTTTCCCAGTAACGCTGCCAGGTCAAGCGCCCTTCCTGGCTCCGGCTGCCCACCACCATGCCGAAGCTAAACAAG
>JANQGC010000104.1 GCA_028277515.1 Anaerolineae bacterium | reverse complement strand
AGCCATCAATCTTGCCATCACGATGTAGATCTGCAATTTTACCTAGCAAATTGGTTTCGTTTGCCTGATATGGCAATTCAGTAATGACAATCCGCGACTTGTTTCGTCCCATCTGCTCCACATGTGCTTTGGCACGAACGGTAACGCGGCCGCGGCCGGTTGCATAAGCGTTAGCAATGGCGTCAATTTCCTTGTTCTTCGTCTTTTTTTTGCGGAAAACCAGGCCACCGGTTGGAAAATCCGGTCCTTGAATAAACCCCATCAGGTCAGTAACATTTACATTATCCAACCTTTTCCATTTGTCTAACATGTAAACCAGGGCATCAATGACTTCACCTAAATTGTGAGGAGGGATGCTGGTGGCCATACCCACCGCAATACCCGAAGAACCATTAACCAGCAGGTTAGGAATTATAGATGGTAATACGTCAGGCTCCTGAAGCGAATCATCGAAATTTGAAGAAAAATCCACTGTATTTTTTTCAATATCGGTTAGAATATCGTGACCCATCTGTTCCATTCGTGCTTCGGTATACCGCATAGCGGCCGCCGGATCGCCATCAATGGATCCAAAATTGCCTTGCCCATCGACAAGTGGATAGCGCATTGAGAAATCTTGCGCCATTCGTACCATAGCATCATAAACGGACTGGTCTCCATGCGGATGGTATTTACCCAGGACCTCACCAACAACCCGCGCAGATTTTTTATAAGAGGTATTTGGACGTAAACCCATGTCATACATGGCATATAAAATTCTACGCTGCACAGGTTTCAAGCCATCCCGTGCATCGGGTAATGCCCTGGAAACGATCACGCTCATGGCGTAACTAAGATACGAATCCCGCATCTCATTATCAATACTTACTTTTTTGACTAATCCGACTTCCATTATTATTTGCCTATCGTTTGCGATTTTCTTATGTAAACATTCGAATTGCAAAACTACTTAAACCAGCATCCATATGAAAAATATGTTCTAATAACATTCAATGTTAGGCAATTTCAAGGAGCCTGTCAAACACATTATTCATTTTTCAACTTGTCATCTATTGAGAGTTTTACTTAGGATTGATCTTCAGGAGAGCCTGGCTTTGGTTGATCGTAGCGATACAGCAAAATTGCCCTATCAAATGTTACATCATTTCGATCTTTCATATACTCTGTATCAAAAGGTGTCCGGGCATGCAGTACCTTAAAATCTGAAAAGAACACGGTTGTCAAAACCCCTTTTGCCCGAGTAAAAAAGTCTGCATGAGCCAGGTTTTTTAAATTGGGATCCCAACCGATAGAGCGGACACGCTCGGTGCGTCCAAGGAAAAAATTTGGGACCATATCATAAACTGGCAAACCGGCAATCATACATCCGGGGGGCATGGTTGGTTTATTCGCTGTTGGAAACAGTTTTGCATTCTGATAATCGCCCACTGTGAAAAAGGGAAGATCGACAACTTCACCCCCAATAATGTCAATCTCCGGATGGGACTCAATGACAGAATGCACTGGAGCAAGTTTTGTATGCCGGTAAAAAACAAAATCGTCATCAAGCAGCAAAAAATATTTTGTCATGACACGATTCAACGCTTCGTTCCTGCCAACTGTCGCCCCCTGGTTATAAGGTAAATGTATTACCTCTGCACCCGCAATTGATTGTGGTTGATAACTATCATCAGCGACGATAATTTTTATTTGCGGATATTGTGTCTTTATGCTTTTTATGAGTCGGCGAATGGCTTGAGGACGCTCAAAAGTCTTTATAATTATTGTGATTTCTTTATTTATTTTGTCCTGCGCTGAAATTCCCTTACCCTGCTCCCAATTTACAAGAACTTTATGTATGGCTAATTCAAGAGAAACCAGCATTCTGTATGCCGGCTTTCCTATAAATCTCAGTCGGCCTTCAACAAAAAAATTATGTAAAGCCGTTAATAACCATTTGGGCAACTTCATAGAAAATGCCATATGGACTACAGATAACGCTTAACTTCCCTTATCTATTATCCCTCTCCCAACGGTAAAGTGCCGCTTCCATCAAATCAATTTCATCCGCATCCGGTGTACGCTGGCGTTCATAAGAGATCAAACGTTCTACCAGCGCATCATCTCCTCTGGCCCGAATCAATAATGTCTCATACAAATTCCGCTCTTTGCGGCTTTGCATATTGGGCAGCACTTCTCTGAAGAAGTACGCTACAAAAGCGGCTATTATAATTAACGGGATGAGGTAAATTCCCCACGGGACGGTGACAGCTATAAATGAAGTTAAAATCAAGGCTAAGAGGGTAATAATGACATACCTGACCCAGGCCCTTTCTTCACTCTTTGGATCGAAACTTTCTTCCAGGTCCGAATCAAAATATAGTCCATCGTATTTCGTATCTTCGGACCAACCCGTATTGTCATCAGAGCCGCACTCCGGGCAGGCAGGAGCATCAACATCAACTTCTGTTCCACAGTGCGGGCAAATAAAATAGTTAGACATTTTGGAAAGTTAGCCAGTTACCAGACATCCGGAGATTCAACATAAATATCCTCCCCTTTAACCTTAACTTCGTAAGTAGGCACCGGTTTGGTTGCCGGAAGGCAAAGCGCATTGCCGCTCCGTATATCAAATTTTGCACCATGGCGAGGGCAAGTAACTTTATATCCCTCCAATGCGCCATCTTCTAAAGGGCCATCGTCATGGGTACAAAGATCAGCAATGGCATAATATTTACCATTGATATTGAACAAAATGATAGTTTCTTCTTCAAATTCAAACCAGGTGCGTGAACCTGGCGGTATATCATGGGTTCGAGCTACCTTAACAAAATCTGTCATAATAGTATATTAAAATGAATTTCTATAGTGGGAGATTAATCTTCTTCTTGGCGAATCAACTCCGGAGCCGGCAGGCCAAACGCGCCTGCTTTCAAAACCTTCAATGAGAGCAGAGCACATTTTACGCGGGCCATACTTAATGGAACCCCAAGCAGTTCGAGAAGCGTTTCTTTAGGAAAGGCTTTAACCTCGTCCAAGGTCAACCCTATAATTTCTTCAGTCAGTAGAGAAGCTGAAGCCTGGCTAATTGCACAACCATCACCTCGCCACTTTACATCAGAAATTCGATTCTCTTCATCCAAACGAACATCAATGCGGATCACATCACCACATAATGGGTTATCTTCTTCATAACTGAAATCGTTTGGATCAAGCTCCCCATAATTCAGTGGGCGCTCATAGAGATCAATAATTTGTTCGCGGTATAAGCTACTATCCATGAAGCTATTATAACCGAAAAACCAGGCGGACGTTATGTAATCCGTCGACAAGTTTATCTATCTCTTCAGTGGTTGTGTGAATGTAAAAACTAGCGCGCGTCGTTGCGCTTAATCCACATTTGCGGTGAAGGGGCATGGCGCAATGATGGCCGGCGCGGACCGCAATCCCTTGTTTATCTAATATTTCGGAAATATCGTGAGGGTGGACGCCGGCTAAAGTGAATGCCGCCGTGCCCCCTTTTTGCGCGGCCGACGGGCCAAGTATCTCCAAACCAGGTACTTCGCTCAACGCTTCAAGTGCATAACCCGTGATAAACTGTTCATAATCATGCACATCTTCCATCCCTAATTCACTAAGATAATCAACGGCCGCGCCCAGGCCAATCGCTTCCGCAATACTCGGTGTCCCTGCTTCAAACTTCCAGGGCAGTTCATTCCAGGTAGAGCCATCGAAATTGACCCGCAGGATCATATCACCCCCTCCCATAAAAGGAGGCATCTCATGCAAAAGATCGAGTTTGCCAAACAAGATACCAATCCCCGTAGGGCCACACATTTTATGGCTAGAGAAAGCCATAAAATCGCAATCCCAATCCTGAACATCAACCGGCATATGGGGAACCGCCTGTGCTGCATCGACCATCGTAATCGCCCCGACAGCCTGGGCCGCTTTCACCAGCTTTTTGACGGGATTGATCGTCCCAAACACATTAGAAACAGCCGTAAAAGAAAATAATTTCGTCTTTTCGGTGAGGTATTCAGGCAAAAGGGAAAGATCGAGGGTCCCATCCTCCAGGAATGGCAAGAAGCGTAATTTCACCCCTTTTTCTTCGGCCAGGATTTGCCAGGGCACCAAATTGGCATGATGCTCCATTTCGGTGAGTAAAATCTCATCCCCTTCGGCAATGTTTGTCCGTCCCCAACTATAAGCCACTAAATTAAAAGCTTCAGTGGCATTGCGCACAAATATTACCTGGCTTGAAGAAGGGGCGTTAATGAATGCGGCAATACGCTCTCGCGCCCCTTCATAATGTTCGGTTGCTTCATCGCTTAACCGGTGAATGCCACGGTGCACATTGGCATGGTGCAGGCGATAATAATCACTCATAACCTCTATAACCACTTGCGGTCGTTGTGAAGAGGCTGCACTATCTAAGTATATAAGAGGAATGCCGGGGTAGACATCCCTCTCTAATATCGGAAAATCAGCACGAACCTTTTGGACATCTATCATGGATTATCCAATCTTTTCAATGATTCGATCAAAGATCCGGTTGCGAATGCCCTCAAATGGAATCCGGCGCATCAGGGGATCAAAAAAACCTTGAACCGACATTTCCACCGCTATTTCTCTTGGAATTCCACGACTCATCAGATAAAAAAGCTCTTCTTCATCTAACCGGCCGATCGCTGAAGCATGGGTGCAAATGACATCATCAGCTTCAATTTCCAACCCGGGAATTGAATCGGCGCGTGCCGTGCGATCCAACATCAAGTTGCGGTTGGCCTGAAAGCCGTTAATCCGTTGGGCATCAGGTAAGGCTTTGATCATCCCCTGCCAAACCGTACGCGATCGATCCTTCAATGCCCCCTTGTAAAGCAGGTCACTCACAGTCTCCGGTGCGTTATGGTTTTGTAGCGTATCCAAATCAAGATGCTGCCGGCCATTGGTGAAAAAGATGCCGGACATTCTACCCCAGGCGCCGGGCTGGTCGAGTTCCATAGTCTGGAAAGCCTTGGTCAGACGGGTTCCCATCATACTGGTTACCCAGTCCAACTTTCCATCGCGGCCGACGCGCCCCCGCTCATGGTTCATCTGCCACATATTACGGCCGAAATCTTGCAATCCGGCGTAAATAAGATTGGCATTATCACCAACTAGCAACTCAATTGCGCCATTATGGAAGGCCTGACCTTTTCCATCCGCAGACGCATATTCATCCATAAAAATAGCTTCAGATCCTTGCTCCAGGACAACCAATGTATGAGTAAAGGTTTTTCCGGAAGCCGACCAAAGCACCGTATGTAATGGAGCCGCGGCGACCGTATTCTTTGGAACATACAGAAAAGTTCCGCCGCGCCAGAAGGCACCATGCAGGGCAGCAAATTTTCCATCACTGATTTTTACACCTTCAGTCATGAAATATTTCTTGACCAGTTCAGGATATTCGCGAACGGCCGTGTGCATATCACAGAAAATAACGCCTTGATCGCTCAAAGCCTGGCTCAGCTCATATTGCTTGACCACGCCATCAATTTGCAGCATATTGCCGCCGGTTTCATCTTCTGTGAGCTGCGCACCCAAAAACGCGGGGATTTCCACATTTGTTGCCGCATCCCCATTCACAGAGGGTCCGATTTTATCTATCTTGAGGCGCCTGATGTCCGTTCGCCTCCAGGTCTCATCCGTTCTTTTAGGCATGGGGATTTCTTCATATGCCTCCCATGCCTGCAAACGGAAATCCAACATCCACCCCGGTTCATTCAATCCGGAGGAAAGTCTCTCTACATTTTCTCTCGTAAATTGTGACATTTTTTCTATTAAATATCCGTCTTTTAACAAGTGACAGTCACTCTACTGTCTTTGTAACCTCTCAAATAATGATCAAAGTGACTGTCACTTAACTCAAATTGTTTAGCAATCAAACCACTTAACCGATTGATCCTTCCATCTGAAGTTGGATTAATCGGTTTAACTCAATGGCATACTCCATTGGCAATTCCTTAACTAATGGCTCAATAAAACCGTTAACGATCATTGATGTTGCCGTCTCTTCGTCGATCCCGCGACTCATGAGATAGAACAACATTTCTTCCCCCACCTTACTGACGGAGGCCTCATGACCGATATCAACTTCTTGTTCTTCAATTTCAATATATGGATAGGTATCGGATCGGCTATCTTCATCCAACAACAGCGCATCGCACACAACATTTGATTTAACGTTGTAAGCACCTTCGTCTACCTTCAACATCCCCCGATACGAGGCACGGCCGCTGTCTTTGCTGATCGATTTGGAAATGATTCTGCTGGTCGTATTGGGAGCCACATGGACAACCTTGCCGCCTGCATCTTGATGCTGGCCGTTTCCGGCAAAGGCAATGCTTAAAATTTCGCCATGCGCACCTTCACCCATCATATACACGGCCGGATATTTCATGGTAACTTTTGAGCCGAGATTTCCATCAACCCATTCCATCGTTGCATTCTCATGAGCAACCGCGCGCTTGGTTACCAGATTATACACATTGTTGGACCAATTTTGAATGGTCGTATAGCGGCACCGCCCGCCTTTCTTGACGATAATTTCGACAACGGCCGAATGCAAGGAGTCCGACGAGTAGATCGGTGCTGTACACCCTTCAACGTAATGGACATAAGCGCCTTCATCCACAATGATCAGGGTTCTTTCAAATTGGCCAACATTCTTAGCGTTGATTCGGAAATAAGCCTGAAGGGGCATCTCCACGTTTACGCCCGGTGGCACATAAATAAAACTGCCACCAGACCAAACGGCCGAATTTAACGCTGCAAACTTGTTATCATTCAAGGGAATAACCGTGGTAAAGTATTCCTTCACCAGATCCGGATATTGGGCCAACCCTTCATCCATTCCCAGGAATATCACACCTTTATCTTCTAACTCCTTCTTGATGTTGTGATAAACAACTTCAGATTCATATTGCGCAGCAACACCGGAAAGAAATTTTTGTTCGGCTTCAGGAATGCCGAGCTTATCAAATGTGTCCTTGATATATCCAGGAACATCATCCCAATCATCTTCTTCTCGCTCCGTTGGTTTGATGTAATAGTAAATGCTATTAAAATCAATGCCCGACAGATCAGCACCCCACTCCGGCATAGGGCGTTCCAAAAAATGTTGGTACGCCTTCAGGCGATATTCGAGCATCCATTCCGGCTCATTTTTCATCGCCGATATAGAACGTATCACATTCTCAGATAACCCTTGCTCTGCCTTGTAGACATAATCTTCAACATCTGAAAAACCGTATTTGCTCAGATAGTCATCCTGTTTAACTGTGGCCAGGATCTGCTCTTCTGATAATTCTTGTTCAACCACGTCTTGTAATGCCATATTATGCCTCCTCTAAAATCGCGTGTTTTTCTCGAATCCATTCATAACCACGTTCTTCCAATTTTAAGGCCAGCTCAGGACCACCGCTTTCAACAATGCGGCCGTCTAACAAGATATGCACATAATCTGGCTCAATGTAAGAGAGAATCCGCTGGTAGTGGGTGATGACGAGTAGACCCATGTTTAATTCTTTCTTTAAACTATTCGCACCGGCCGCTACAATTTTCAATGCATCGATATCTAAGCCGGAATCCGTTTCATCCATAATGGCAATCTTAGGCTCGACAGTGGCCATTTGTAAAATTTCAACTCTCTTTTTCTCTCCACCGGAAAAGCCCTCATTTAAATAACGACCGGCAAATTTTTGATCGATGCCCAACATGTCCATCTTTTCTTTCAAGAGCCGTCGAAATGCGGGGATGGAAATGCCTTTATCATCCGGATCATTGGCTGCCCGTTTTGAATTAATCGTTTGCCGTAAAAACCTGGCCAATGTAACACCGGGAACCGCAGCGGGGTATTGGAAAGCTAGAAATAATCCTGCCCGCGAACGCTCATCGGCTTCCATTTCCAATAAATCTTGCCCGTCAAAGATAGCTTGACCGGCCGTCACTTCATATGCCGGATGTCCTGCCAACGAATAAGCCAACGTGCTTTTCCCCGAACCATTTGGTCCCATTAAAGCATGGACATCCCCTTGTTTAACCAACAAATCCATACCCTTCAAAATGGGTTGATCGCCGGCATTGGCATATAAATTCTTCACCTCTAAAGCAGCACTCATTCAAGTCACCTCTCTATATTTTCTTCTGGAATTAGGGCATAAAATCGAGCAAAAGCTCTTTATTTAATGTCTAATGCCGCAATTAAGTATTGCATTTGACTTCACCCTATTTTATGCCCTGATGGATTAAAATAACAATCTAAATGGACACTTATTTAGATAAAACAAGCCACAGAAATTATAACATAGGGGCAGCGCAGCGTCAATATTTATCATAATAATGATAAAAATAGTAATTATTGACAAAACAATAACATATTGTTATACTCAAAAACAAAAGGTGACGACTATCGACAGGAAGAATAAACGTGAAATCACTTAATCACAATAACAAGATGAGTACGAGAGAAACCATCTTGCATACCATTAAATCGTCTCGTCAAGCTAATGTGGAAGCACTGGCCGAAGCCGCTCAAGTTTCTCCAGTCACCGTCAGGCATCATTTAAACGCATTGCAAGCTGATGGGCTGATTCAATCCACAAGTATTAGAAGGAAAGTTGGACGCCCCTACTATGTCTATAGTCTTAGTGAAGAAGGGCATGAGCTTTTTCCAAAAAGATACGTGCGCTTAGCGAATCGTCTGCTTGATGAGTTAAAAAGCCGCCTTCCCGATGAAGCCTTACAAGAAGTGTTTCATAGTGTTGTACAGAGTGTTATGGAAGAACATCGGGGTGAATTTGAACACCTATCGTTTGAAGATCGGCTTGACTATCTGGTTGATTTACTAGGTGAAGAAGGGTTTCTGGCCTCTTGGGAAAAGTCACAAGATGGATATATTTTGACTGAATATAGCTGTCCTTACATTTCTGTGGGCGAAACTCATTCAGAAATTTGCAATATTGACAAAGAAATAATTGTCAATGTCTTGCAGTCACCGATTCAACAAAATAGCTGCATGCTAAATGGTGGCGATTGCTGCCAGTTTGTTGTTCATTATGAGAATTAAATTCCATTTCATCGTGCCTGTAAAAATTTTGAAAACAGCAAAAGTCAATTTGGAGAAAAAATGATAGCCCAAAAAGAGGAATTGTTAATTGAATCCCTGAGATCGGTCATCGATCCGGAAATCGGCTTGAATATTGTTGAGCTTGGTCTAATTCGCGGAGTTGATATCAAGGAAGATGATGAATCGGCTGAAATTACTATGATTCTCACAACGCCATTTTGCCCGTATGGACCGGCGCTGATCGAACAGGTTCGCGTTGTCGGCAACAGCGTCATGGAAGGCGGCGTCAATGTCCAAATCGGAACCGAATTGTGGGACCCTTCTATGATGGAAGAAGGTGCTGGCGGAGATTGGGGTCTGTTCTAAAAGTAAATCAACAATAGGTGGAGATAATACCTGCGGATCGAAAAAATTAAACTGCAAGCAAAATTAAGTGCCTCAAAAACACTTTCCAAATTGAATATATTACGCAATTCGGAATGAACCAGCAAGTCAACCGTATTTGCTTCCTAATACGCCAATCCCATGTGAGACAGTGAGCCAATATTCGTGACAGTTTTCAAGCCGTAACGGTCAGCATTCCCTCAAAATTATCCATTCTGCTAGATACCAAACCAATTTATACCTCATACAGATTGTGGTATAATTGGGCGAATTCGGCACAGACAATATGGAAACTGAGAGACACGCATTCATTGAACCAACTTACCAACCCACACCTGATCAGCTTATCCGCGACAAGGAACTGCGTAGGCGAAATCGGCTCTATATCTATCTGCCGTTAGGAATAGCCAGTTTTTTAGCTTTACTGATTATCACTATATTACTAATTGGTATTTTCACGCCGGGCATCATGGGGACAGAAGCTTTTATTGCTGCTGTTGCCGATATCATTGTCATCCTTTGGATAATTCCATTGATTGCCATTTTATCTATATTGCCCATCGCCTATCTGGCTTATTTGGTTAATCGTCGCAATAATCGGAAAATGCATCCCCAAACTGGCCCACTTGCTTATCGAAGTAGAATTCAAATACTGTTGTGGCGTGTACAATATCTTATTGAAAGAACTGAAAGGAAAACAGCAGAAGTAGCTCCCAAAGTTGCCGAACCGGTTGCCCGATTTAATGGTTTCTTAGCTTATATAGAACAGTGGTGGCAGCTAACAATAAGAGTTTTCAAAAGGAATAATGACCATGAGTGAATTCGAGATCCAGTCAGATGATAGCTGGAAAACAAAAACTTACCTCATTGGCGCTTTGTCCGGAGCGTTGGTGGGACTAGGTACCGCGTTCCTTGTTGCGCGAAGTTCAGATGAGCGGGGAGGAGGACCGCCAGAAATATCGACCAGCGATCTATTGAAAGTCGGCGTGGCTGTTATCGGTTTGGTTCGTGGAATCGCAGCGTTGGGGGATTAATCAATTTATCCAATTAAAAACCAAAAAATGTTGTTGCTGATTTCGTATTAAAGTCGTCGCCATACCTGCGACGACTTTGTTGCATTAATGGCATTCAAATATTTTATGATTATGCTTAACTACACAGAATATATTTTATTGAATTGAGGAAAAAATGAGTAAAAAAACTTCTTCCAGACGAAGAAGGAATAACAATAAAAATCGCCAATGGCGTCGGATGGATTTGCATTTACATACGCCTGGGTCTAATGATTACCAGGAACCGGACATTTCATATTTAGACATCCTGCGCCAGGCCGTTCACCGCGGATTGGATATCATCGCTTTTACCGACCATAATAGCGTTGCCGGATTCGCGGATATGAAGAAAGAAATTGAACAACTTATATGGTTGGAAGATAACGGCCGAATCCAACCGGACGAGCAAGGAAAATTAGACGAATATCGTAGGCTGCTGGGCAAACTGCTCGTCTTACCCGGATTTGAATTTACAGCCACATTTGGTTTCCATATTTTAGGGATTTTCCCCCCCGAAACCCCCGTAAACTATTTGGAATATTTATTACTCAGCCTAAACATTCCGCCTGATCAACTCCGTTTAGGTAGTTCCACCGTGGGAGCTACAAGTGATGTTTTAACAGCTTATCGCGTAATAAACGAAGCTGGTGGTATCGTTATCGCCGCCCATGTCAATAGCAATCATGGAGTCTTGATGCGCGGATTGGATTTTGGCGGACAGACTCGCATCGCGTACACCCAAGATCCCAACCTCCATGTATTAGAGGTGACGGATCTTGAAAAATGGGGTCGCTACACCACTCGTCGCTTTTTTGACGGATCAAAACCGGGATACCCCCGGCCAATGCGGTGTATCCAAGGCTCAGATGCCCACCGCCTATATCGAGAATCACCCCAATCCAAAAACCTCGGCATTGGTGATAGAGTCACCGAAATCCTGTTGGATGAGTTGAGTTTTGATGCCTTAGCCAGGGTATTAAAAGGGAATGACTTTTCATTAACTCGTCCGGACCGGGGACATGCTGAGCCTATTGATTTTGTTCAATTAGCCCGCGAAGAGGGTGAATCGATTGTACAGGCATTTCACGAAAGCACAGCGAAGCGAGGGGGGTATTTAGATGGCATACTGCGTGACATTTGCGCCTTGGCCAATACAAACGGGGGAACCATTTATGTCGGCGTTTCATCTGATCCAAGCAGAAAGCCTGTTGGCGTTCGCGAACCCAGGCGTGTCATAGATAAGCTGTATACGACGGTTACCAACCGTTTTAGTCCGGAACCTGAAATTGAAATCGATAGTTTATCGTCTCAGGGAAAGACAATCATACGTATCAACGTTCAGGCCGGGAAAAACATTCCTTATGCGATTGACAATATGAATTTTTACGTGCGGGACGAATCAGAAACAAATTTAGCCGTGAGAGATGAAATTGTGCGTCTCGTCGAGCTTAGAATTTCCCGCAGGAGTTCAGAAGATGTGGAATCCACCAGTACGGAGGCGGCTGTTCCCAGCCAACCACCCCTGCAAGAAGCGGATAATACTCAGGTTAAGGAAATTGAATTACCAAGAACAGGGGTAGAAATTGTTAATAGTGAGAAACGACGAGGAACGATTTACCACACCGTCCGAGATTTGCGAAATGGTAACTTAATCCGCAATGTGACCCGATCCTCTGCACGCAAACTTTGGCACTACGCTATTACTCAAGCGGAATCCGGATCCGTTATCCCTGATAATGTGGAATGGCATCAAGATAAAGCCGTGCTAAAACAACGCAAGAAAGGGGATAATACATGGTATGACCTTGCCCTACGCGATGACAACGATGTGCATGTTTTCTACGGTGTAACAGACAGTGGAATGAATGATGAATGGCTCGCTTTAGTAGGGGAAGCCGCTTGAAGCAACCAGTGTATGTCGGTTTATTGACCATAAGTGACAGGGCGTCCAGAGGTGATTATGAGGACCGTAGTGGCGCCCTGATGGCGAAAATCCTGAAAGATAAAACACCTTGGGAAGTCGGCCGTCAAGCTGTCATACCCGATGATGGTGAAGAGATAATCACAACGTTATTAAACTGGTGTGCAGAAGGGCTAAACCTGATTCTAACGAGCGGTGGAACAGGATTTGCTCCAAGAGACATCACGCCGGAAGCCACCAGGCAGGTCATTGATCGTGACGCGCCGGGCATCAGCGAGGCTCTCAGGGCTGAAAGTTTGAAAATCACACCACACGCTATGTTGTCCCGTGGCATTGCCGGAATTCGTCATAATACATTGATCATTAATCTACCCGGAAGTCCAAAAGCAGTAAGAGAGAACCTGCAAGTACTTCTACCGGTACTTCCTCATGCCATCGAGTTATTGATCGATGACCCTGGATCCGAACTGGGCCATCAGGTCGTTTAGACAAAGCACAAACCTCCACTTCCTAACCTAAAATATCCCGAAATGATTGAGGCGCTAGCACGCATAGAACATACGTGCTAAAATGCAGTGATGAAACCCAGGCGGCGACCCGGCAAGAAAAAACTAGCGATCAAAATCAATTGGCACAATGTCTTGGAGGATCAAATAAGGCTTGCTCAGCTTCCCCCGCCTCAATTAGAATATGCTTTCCATGCGAATCGGCAGTGGCGTTTTGATTTCTGCTGGAAACAATACCTGGTTGCCTGTGAAGTTGAAGGAGGAATCTGGATGAAAACAAAAAGCGGGTACAGCAAAGGCCATGCCCATCCTATCCGGTTTGAGAAAGATATTGAAAAATACAATGAAGCAGCCCTGTATGGCTGGACAGTTATCCGCGTCACGCCGCAGATGGTTCGTGATGGCAGAGCGATTGAATGGCTGGAAAGAGCTTTGCTGGACTAACAGCAGCAAGTTTTTAACTGATAAAGTTGACCGTCAAGTGAAATTGCGTTTTCGTGATATTTCAAAAGCGATGATGGCCGCGGATGATACAACACCTAACGATTGGCGATAGCGTCTGCCATAAGGAATCTGTATTCGTAAATCAGCTTGATCTAAAAAAGAGCGGGTTATACCTCTTTTTTCTCCCCCTATTAATATAAACAACGGCATTGACAAATCAGCCTCAAAAAGGGACGCGGCCGATTTTCGCGCAGTGCAGGCAATGGATAAGCCCCTCTGCCGGTAAAAATCCGCAGCAGCCAGGGCAGAATCAGCTTCTGCGATTGCCATCAATTCCGATGCCCCGGCAGAAGAACGAGCAACGACATCAACGGCCGATAGCCAGTTCCGCCTTCTAACCACCAATCCCGACGCCCCGGCCGCATAAATCGCACGAATGGCCTGGCCAAAATTAAACGGGTCCTCGACCCCATCCAACATGAAAACAAACGGATTAGAATGTTCTTGCAATAGATCTTCAAGATTGCAGAATTGGCGAGGTCCGACTAAGGCTAAAACACCACCGTGCGATTTGCCTCTCGCATTATTCTCAAAAAAATCTTCCTCCTTGTATTCAATGGCAATGTTTTCAACCTTTGCAGCGCGAAACAAACTCCTCAGCGGCCGTTCTTTTTTACCCTGTTGGACAAAAATACGATCCACACGCCTATTTTTACCTCTCAAGGCAGCTTCAACAGAAATTCGACCTTCAAGCCATGCTTCTTCCATCATCTTAGCCTTTCATCAAACAAAAATCCTCCCTCTAGTGAACAACCAAAGGGAGGATGTAGAAAAAATCAGAATTGATTATTCCCTAGCTTAAGGAGATTGATCATCGCTCGGTTCTATTGGCTGCAAGTCAATGCCCTCTTCAGGTTGAGGTGAAGGAGCCGGCGTAGGTGGCTGGCGGAATTTCGGATCCAATACGGGTGAATTTGGCACGCGGCTTCGCCATAGTTCATTAATGACGATATCGCCAAGTTGGCCATTGGCCACGAAATCTTGCAGAAGTGCTTGCTTTCGCGACTCGAACTCAGCCGGTTCGAGCGGCCTTTCCTCACGGCCATTGACCATGATAATCACATAAACAGGCTGATCCCCCTCCAAGGCTATGACTTCACTGGGAGTCTCAAGTGGAAGTTCAAATGCGGCATCAGCCACATCCAAACCAAATCCACCTTCAATAGAATCTCTGGTACGCCACAAAAGTTCGGACGCAGTGACTTGTGGTTCTTCCGACTCAGGATCAGGTATCTGGCTGCGGAATGTATTCCACACCGTTAAGAAATCTGAGCTTTCAATCTCTTCTGCAATTTCTTCAGCTTGTTCCAACTCATTCGACACCAAATAAAGGAAACTGGTGTGTAAATCACTCTCGGGTAAATTCTCTTCGTCTGCAAGTGCATCAATCATTCTATCAGCCATAATGGCGTTCTCGATCACCCGGCGGTATACAACTTCACCCACCCCGAGAACCTCGTATTGAGCCATTAACTCATTAAATTCTTCTTGAAAAGCCTCCTCAGATACGGGCGTTGGTGTTGGGAATGGTGTGCTGGTTGGTAGATCTTCACTTTCCCCTGGAGTCTGCTCAGAACCTTCGGGCCCATCTTCCCCCTCCTGAGGAATCGGCGTTATCGATGGCGTCGGTTCAATCGTTTCCGTCGGAAGAGGAGTTGAGGTGGGCGAATCACCACCGAAGTAATTGAAGATGGTTCCGATTTGCTCGTCTACATCAGTCTCATTCGGAAGTAAACCACGTACTTCTGCCCCTTGTCGGATGATTTCCTCATCAACCATTCGGTCAAGTATGGCCTCGCCAAATGGTTCGGCATTCTCATTAATTAATTCGACAATAGCTTGATTAGAAAACTGCTGAACCAATCCAATGTCATTATTAAAGCTTTCTAATTGATCCTCAAGCGCAATAATCCGTTGAGCGCGCTCGAATCTAACCCGGTCTTGCCAATCATTAAGAGTAATTTCTTCGCCATTTACAACCGCTACAGCCCTGTTTGGGGCAATAAAGACTTCATTGACAATAGCAACCAGCAGAATAAGTAACAAAACACCCGCAACGCTAAAGGCAGCAATCCGTACAACACGCTGTTGTTCGGCCAGCTTTCTTTCTCGTAAAATTTCCTTGCGTGATTGGCGTGATTGGATATTAGAATCGTTTTTAGTTTCTTTTTTAGCCATACCGAATCAAATAGATCAGCGCTTCGGAACAAAGAGCCGATCTGATTGCTAACTATTCGGAAACAAAAGGTAATAATGCGATATGACGAGCGCGCTTGATGGCCTTGGCCAAACTTCGTTGGTGCTTTGCACATGTACCCGTTTGGCGACGCGGTCTTATACGACCGAACTCGTTAACATAACGCTTTAACATTTCCTGATCTTTGTAATCAATGAACTCGACATGGTCAACACAAAATGCACAAATTCTACGACGAGAACGCATTCTTCCTCGCTGACCCCTTCTAGATCCTCTTGATTCTTGCATCAATAAATCTCCTAAATAAATGGTCAATCATTGGGGAATATAATCCCAATAATTCAAACCATCTCATTTCAAGTATTGGCTGAGAGATCCGCTTATACTTCTTTTCGAACGCTCAAATAGCGCAGAAGATCTTCTGTGAACTGCAGGCTGCGTTCAATTTCAGCAATACGCGTCGGGTCGACATTAGCCTCATACATGACGTAGTAACCTTCTTTATTCTTTTCAATTGGATAAGCCATACGGCGCAAACCCCAATCGTTAATGACTGGTTTTTGGTCCTCTTCAGCACCAGGAACCAGCAGGTCACTTACACGGTCAATGAGCTTGTCTCGCTCACCCTCTTCTAATTGTGGTTGTATAATGATGGTAATTTCGTATTCTCGCACGTTGCATTAACCTCCTTTCCTTGGAATTACTCGGGCGAGTTTTGCCCTTATATCAATATAAGAGCGGAAAACAGCTAACATTAACAACTATTCAATTGTGCTGTTGCTGTGCAACGAGTTGAGGATAATATCACAATCAATAAAAACTACAAAAAAATTAATAAATTTTCCAGCCTCGATTAATAAATCATCAATTCACTCAACTTCTATTTATGATTGAAAACTTAATTTGCGTTTTGAAACATCATATCAAATCAATGAAATTCTTGTTTCCGATGAAAATCACCCTTTTCATCATGTTATTCCTAGCCATACTGTCCTTTGAAGCATCGCCTCCCTTGCAAGCACAAGGTCAAACAAATTTGGTTTTGGCTTTCTATTATGCCTGGTATAGTCCCGAATCTTTCGGACCCGGAAAAACTGCTCATCAACCACCAAATCCTTATTTTTCAACAGACGCGGGAACGATACAAAGACATGTTGGCGAAGCGCAAGGGGCCGGCATTGATGGTTTTGTTCAGAGTTGGTATGGGCCACAGACCGAAAACAACCAGACCGAAACAAATTTTCAAACCTTGTTGAATGCGGCCGGCAGCAGTGGATTTAAAGCGGCCGTGGATTTTGAAACCGCCAGCCCCTTTTTTAGCAGCAATGCCGATCGCATCTCTGCTCTACAAACATTGCTCACTACGCATGTTCACCATCCTGCTTACCTGCGTATTGACGGAAAACCTGTCATCTTTTTCTGGGCCAATTGGACATTAAGCCCTGCGGAATGGTCCCAAATCCGTGCCGCGGCCGATCCGGGAAGAGAAACGATTTGGATTGCCGAAGGCACAAACACTGCTTACCTGGAAACATTTGATGGGCTGCATTTGTATAATACGGCCTGGTCGGCCGATCCTGCAGGCACTGCTGCCAGTTGGGCTTCCAACACGCGTGCTGCTTCAGCCACCTACGGCGCCTATAAATATTGGGTGGCAACAGCGATGCCTGGATGGAATGATACACACCTTGGCAGAGGCGATGCCTCTTTTTACCGCGATCGAGCAGGTGGCGCCTATTACCAATCTAGCTTTGCCGGTGCGGCCGCCAGCGCGCCGGATATGTTAATCATCACCTCTTACAACGAATGGGCAGAGGGAAGCAACATTGAACCCAGCACAGAATTCGGCCGCACTTACCTCGATCTAACCGCCCAACTGAGTTCAGCCTATAAAAGTGGCAGCATTGCCGTGCCTCCATCCCCTCCACCGCAACCAACTGAATCAAATATTGATCCTATTCAGCCCGAGGATGAACCAAATAAAGTTGAGGGGCAATCAGCCAACGTTGAGGCTCAAACGAATGCGTCTACAACGCCGGTAGGAACGCCTACCGACGCCCCAGCACCATCACCCACACCGACGCCATTGAATACAGCAACTCCCATCGCCTCTCCAACCGCCCAACCGGATGGGCAAATTATTTATACGATAAATGCCGGGGAATCTTTAAGTCTCATTGCCCAGAGGTTTGGATTGACTCTGGACAACCTTTACTCTATGAATAATCTGGATGACAATACCGTTATTCAAGTTGGCCAGCAAATCGTTCTTGGCTATTCAATCTTGCCCGATGGATCGGTGCCTTTACCGGATTATCCGCAAGCCAAAGTCAGACCTGATGGGACAATTATCCATACCGTTAAGTCAGGTGACTCCTTTTTTGGGATAGCTGCCACCTACGATTTGACTCTGGATCAATTTTTTGAGCTTAGCGGGCTTAGCGAAAACAGCGTTCTCCAAATAGGAGATGAGGTCATCGTAGGCTTTCAACCCCAGCCTGAAGAAGTAGGAGGGTCAACCAACCTGCCCGGAGAAACCATGACGCCGGAGATTTCTCCTACGGCCGAAAATTCACCGACACCCAGCTTGACCCCATCCGCTTCCGCGACAAGTGTCGCGGTCGCAGAACTCCCCGCTGCTACAGTCACAGCACCTGCTTCGCCTGATTTTGATCTGGAACAAATGCCCTTATGGCAGCCGGCCGCTTTTGCGGTCTTCGGATTATGCGCCCTCATCGGAGGCTTGTATCTACTCTTCAAAAGATAATGACAGGCCACTGATTACTGTCCGCCTTTTGAAGGTGATCGATCATGGTTTCAATAAAGCCGCATCAATTGCCTCTCTCAATGTCCGGCAAATGACGACTTCAAACCCTTTCGGCGTGTCAAAAGAACGTTGGCGAGGCGAGCGTGGAATAATACAACGGCCGAAACCTAATTTATGAGCCTCTTTCAAGCGAGCCTCTAACTGCCCCACGGTACGTAGCTCACCACTCAAACCAATTTCGCCAATAACCGCTGTATCTGCCCTGGCCGGCCTGTCGGCGATACTGCCGGCAATGGCCAGAGCCACTGCCAGGTCTGCAGCCGGTTCCTTTATCTGCAGCCCGCCAACGACATTGACAAACACATCCTTATCATGCAGGGCAACCCGAACCCGCCGGCTCAAGACGGCCGTTAATAAAAGCAGGCGATTATAATCAATACCATTCGCCGTCCTGCGTGGATTAGGAAAGGTCGTTGAACTGGCCAGAGCCTGGATTTCAACCAAAAGCGGCCGTGTGCCTTCTAAAGTGACAGCAATGGCCGATCCCGGGGCATTGACTTGTCGTTCAGCCAAAAATGCCTCAGATGGATTGGGAACCTCCATCATTCCTTTTTCCGCCATTTCAAACACGCCCACTTCACTGGTCGCTCCAAAACGATTTTTTACGCTGCGCAGCAACCGGTAGCGATGGAATTGATCCCCCTCAAGGTATAAGACGGTGTCTACGATATGCTCTAATACTCTTGGCCCGGCGATAGTACCTTCTTTGGTCACGTGGCCGACTAGAATGACGGTGATTCCCGACTCCTTAGCCAGCTCTTGAAATCGAGAGGCACATTGTCTCACCTGGCTCACACTACCCGCCGCAGATCGGGATTCTTCAACATAAGTGGTTTGAATACTATCAACAATCAACAGCAGGGGATTGACGGTCGAAACATGTTCTAATATTGAGCCTAGATTTGTTTCCGTTACCAGGAATAAATCTTCAGCCTTTAAACTTAACCGGTCAGCCCGCATTTTAATCTGCCGCGCGCTCTCTTCGCCGGAAACATACAGAGCCTTACCATGCAAATTGGCAACCAACGAAGCTACCTCTAGCAGCAGAGTGGATTTTCCAATACCCGGATCTCCACCGACAAGAACGAGTGATCCCGGAACCATACCTCCACCCAGCACCCGGGAAAATTCGGCGATTGGCAAATCCAGTCTCGCAACACCATCAGATTTGACATCAGCTAACCTGACAGCTTCACTCTGGTTTAGTTTTTTTGTTCGCCCGGCGCGTGATTCTCTTGGATCCTCAATAATTTGCTCAACCATCGTGTCAAACTTGCCACACCGTGGGCATTTCCCCATAAAAGCTGGTGTAATTCGGCCACAAGACTGACATTGATATTGAGTTCTTTGTTTTGCCATAAATATCACCCTAGCTTGAACGCCATTCAGCATTATGAGTATACAGTATGAGATCGCATATCGACGACATCCTAATTTGTAATCTGCGAAACAGCATTGGTACAATTTATAACCAAATCATAACCTTTTTGCAGAACTAAAAATTATTGTAATTCATTTTCCCGCAGAGGTCTTTACGCAAAAATATCGAATTTATTAGGTAATTTTTCCAAATTCTTTCACGCCATTTTTCTGTAATCGCTATTTTGCTTATGCTATACTTTCCATAATGATCAACTGGCAGTCTGTAATATTCAATAGCTTTTGGATCGTTGGCCTGGCCACTTTATTAGCTGCTCTTAGCTACAATATTTGGCAGGCAGAACAAGACGGACTGCAATTGCGAAGGCAATTAAATGGATTAAGCTTTCAGCGAGCTTTATGGTTGAGCATCATGTTGATCACCATTGGCTTAGCAGGAACAAGTCAGGCCACCTGGGAAACAATTCTCTGGTCTGTCTTAAGTTTAATCGCCTTTGCAAGCCTGTTGATTTCTTACAGGAAATGAATCAATTGAGCAGGAGCAAATAATGGAATTGAAACGCTATTTGGGTGTACTAAGACGATGGATATGGCTCGTTATATTAGGTGCAATCGTTGCTGGAGGAGCTGCATATTTTATCAGCAGCAACATGACCCCAGTATATTCAGCGCGATCACGCTATCTCATTGACGAAGCTCCTGGATCAAATAATTCAAACGAATATTCAAAGCTGCTAACGGAACAAAAATTAGCCCAAACATATGTTGAAATCGCAACCGCCAGACCTGTTCTGGAGGAAACAATTGAAAAATTAGACCTACCATATTCTGTTGGAGAACTGCGCAGAAAAGTTTCAGTCAATGCCCCTTTGGACACCCAAATATTAGTCATAACCACTGAAGACACCGATCCCCAGCGGGCAGCTACCATCGCTAATACCGTTGGCGAGGTTTTCATCACCCAAAATCAAATTCGCGAGAACCTGCGTTATGCTGAGCCAATTGGCAATTGGCAGCAGCGAATGGAAACTATTTCAGTAGAAATTGAAAATCTGGAAAATTCTATTCAAACCT
The DNA here is from genome assembly GCA_028277515.1 of Anaerolineae bacterium. Next base: position 2,313 of record JANQGC010000104.1, on the reverse strand, counting down.
TTGAAGATGCAAATTCAGATGAACAAACAACAGCATTGTCTCGATTGAGAACGCAATTAAATGAAGCGCAAGTTCGTTATACCGAAGCTTTTAACAATCTAAATCAACTACAACAGGCGCAGGCAAAAGAGAGCAGCAATATTGTGCTGATCGAGACTGCCCAACCATCAACCACGCCTATCCGGCCTAATATTTTGACTAATACGATTTTAGCAATAATTATTGGTTCCCTGGTTGCCGTGGGTCTCATATTTCTTATTGAATATCTCGACGATACAGTTAAATCGCAGGAACAAGTTCTGGCAGACACGAAATTATCAACTTTGGGGGCCATTGCCCAGATCAAGGCCAGTGATCCGAGTGAGAGTATCATTGCCTTCACCAGCCCTCGCGACCCTTTATCGGAAGCCTACCGCGTGTTAAGAACAAATCTTGGGTTTTCAGCGATTGATGGCGCATTGCGCAGCATCGTGGTGACAAGCGGCTCACCTGGAGAAGGGAAATCTACAACTGCCGCTAACTTAGCCATTGTTATGGCCCAGGCAGGGAAACGTGTCGTCATAATTGATTCAGACCTCCGTCGCCCGGTCCAGCATAAAATCTTATCGGTTGGCAATAATCGCGGCTTAACAACTGCATTATTAGATAACGAAACTCCCGTTACCTTTCATCTCCAAAATACAAAAATTAAAGGGTTAAGGATTTTATCGAGCGGTCCAATCCCACCCAATCCCGCTGAAATATTAAGTTCACAAAGAATGCAAAATCTCATTGATGAATTATATGACGAGGCTGATGTCCTGGTGTTTGACACTCCACCAGTTTTAACTGTAACGGATGCGGCCGTGCTGTCGCCCCAGGTTGATGGCACACTTTTTGTTGTTCAAGTAGGAAAAACAAGAAGGGACACGTTAGTTCAAGCCGTTGAAAGGGTTATGAAAACCAATGCCCATCCACTTGGAGTCGTCTTAAATCGCATAAAGCCAAGTCATGGTGGATATTACTATTACCAATACTATGACACCTATGCCCAGGATGATAAAAAACAGAAAAAACGGCAACGTATTCGGTCTAAAGACCAGGTAACATCTGCGGGTTAGTAAAAATACAAAAGCCTTTAGGTTTCTAAAAAATATTCAAAAGGATTCGGATCTGTTTTGCAGCAAAAATCAATTGGGGCAATGACCAATCAATCTACAACCCCCCAAAAAAGTCGTTCTGGTAAATTGTTAATGCTGGTTGGAATATTATGGCTCTTGTTAGCAGCAGCATTAATGGCTTATCAGCTCTTCATACCGAGTAAGGTTGAAATAACATGGGAAACAGCAACCGAGCAGCAAACGGCCGGTTTTAATATTTACAGAAGCAATGACCCTGCCGGTGATTTTATTTTAATCAATACCGAGCAGATGATTGATAGTCAGGGCAGCCCAGTTTCGGGTGCAAGCTATACTTTTATTGATGAAAATGTTGAGGCAGGACAAAAATATTATTACCTTCTTGAAGAAGTAGAATATGACTCAACAACAAACCGCTATGAAGAAGATATGTTTGAGTACGATGTTCCTGAAGTTACTTGGTGGGCAGTGATCCTTACGGCGACAAGTGCGATCATAGGCTTCTTGATATTCATGGCCGGACTAAAGGAGGATAGAAACGAATGAATACAACTTTAACCACCCCCAGGGTAGCCCCCGATCTCATATGGCGCTTATTGGATGATAATGCAGTGGTAGTTTCACCGGGCGCTGGTGAAGTGCGCGTCTTGAATCAGATGGGTACTGTCATTTGGCAATTATTAGTTGAGGAAAATAACACGGGAGACATCGAAAACTTTTTAGTTACCAATTATGAAGTTTCTCAACAGCAGGCGAAAAGCGATCTTCAACTGTTTTTCGATGATTTAACAGAACGTGGGATTTTAATTTGGGAGTCTCAACACTCCTAAATCCTAAAGGAGCGGCATCAGCCGTTAAACACTCATTATCTTCATTATGGCCCCACAGAGTATTATATATCCTGGGGGTCTTAATATGTATACAGAGATTGAATATGTTGCACTGATCAATTCATTCGAGCAAGCAGGAGGAATAATACAAATATTTTATTGTTAGTACCTGGATAAAGGTAAGTAGTAAATGAAAATCAAACAATTTAATCGTATTCCTTATTTTCTTGTTATCGCTCTAATCGTGTTTTTTTTGGTCTCTTCCTCAACTGCTTCATCAGCTAACCTTGAGGAACAAGCATTTACCCAAAGCAAAAATGGCTTAACCGTTCACCAAACCGATGCGGCCGGGCTGCACTTTCAAC
>JANQGC010000070.1 GCA_028277515.1 Anaerolineae bacterium | reverse complement strand
GCCGCTTTCATTTCTCCACAAGATCCACAGCTTCAAGCCGGAGCCGTACAAGTGGAAGAGCCGCAGATTCCTGATGAAGAACCGGCGGTTGCCCCCATCCCAGAACGAGACCCGCGTTTGCGCATCCCCTGGTCGCGGCTTGGTTGGGTTGCCTTACTCGTCCTGGCAGCAGCGGCCGTTTTCACCTGGTGGCGGCGGCAGCCGAAATTCGCACATGACCTGGACCACATATACTACAATTATCAACGAAGCGCCGCCAATCTTGGCCTACACCTTTCGGAAAGCCAAACGCCCAATGAGTTCAGCGATCATTTTCTGGACCATTTAGAAACCTTACAATCCGGGCCGCGCAGTGCGCATTGGGCCGGTAGGCTGCAAGACCCGGCCCTTAAGTTGACCGATTTGTTTAATAAACGGCAGTACAGTGACGATGCCGGCAGCAACCAATTGGCCAGGTCCCTCTGGCGGCGGATGCGACGGCCGATGTGGTTGCTGAGAATCGCGCGCTGGTTTAAATCGTAACACAAATTGCCTAATTTTTGACGTCTGAATAATTTAGGCAGATTGTTCTACAAACATGATTCGACGATTTACCTTTTTACTAACTACCACCCTGATATTACTCCTATCCTGCAACGCAGAAGAAGCAGAACCCAACCCAACGGCCGTTTCCCAACCCGCCGGCCAACCACAGGCATCTATCCAGCCGCCGGCCTCGCAGCCATCGAACCGAGGGGTAACACATATCAGCCCCAGCGATCCGCTCATCCGCTACACCGGGCGTATCGACTTCAGTGATCCCAATCGCCCCGCCTTTGATTGGCCGGCAGTGACCATCGAAGCCGCCTTCACTGGCGAATCAATCGCCGTCCTCCTGGTGGATGGCCAAAATCTTTATAATGTCCTGGTCGACGGCCGTACATCCGTCTTACAAACCCGGACCGGCGTGCAGCGCTATGTGCTGGCCGAAGGACTGTCCGGCGGCCAGCATACCCTGCGCCTGACAAAAAGGACGGAAACTTTTTACGGCACACCCCAATTTCTTGGTTTTGAACTGGCGGATGGAGGTCAACTACAGCCACTGCCCCCACCTCCGGATCGAAGCATCGAATTCATCGGCGATTCGATCACTGCCGGCTATGGCACGGAAGGGGATTCGCCAACCTGCGTGTACAGCAAAGAGACGGAAAATGTAGAGTTGACCTATGCGGCGATGACCGCGGCCGATTTGAACGCCCAGTATGTGGTCCTCGCCGTATCCGGCGTGGGCATCGTGCGCAATTACAATGCGGGGGAAAATATGACCCCTGGCACCATGCTCACTTATTACGACGGCACGACCACTGATCCCAATACGCCACCCTGGGATTTTTCACGCTGGATTCCGCAGGTGGTTGTGATTAACCTGGGCACCAATGATTTTTCGACGGCGCCTCATCCTGATGGCGAGGTCTTTCTGCGTGGCTACGTCGATCTCATCGTCAAGATTCGCAATCGCTATCCTGACGCGCACATTTTCGCCGTCGCCGGGCCGATCATGGTTGACCCCGCCGGGCCAACCATCCGCTCGGCCGTCAGCCAGATGCGGGAAGTGTTGGGCGATGATCGGGTTTATTTTGTGCCTATCGAAAACAACTTACAATTATCGGCCGTTGATTATGGTTGCGACTGGCATCCCAACGCGTCAGGCCAGCGTAAAATCGCCGACCAACTGACCCCAGTCATCGCCCAAACCCTGGGTTGGTAGACGTCCCCTTTTTGCATTACTATTAGGGCCGTGAAATTGAGCCTCGAACAAATGCGCCTGCCCTTGACCGCCCTGCTCGCCGGTGGTCTGCTGCTCGTATTGCTGGGACAAACCGCTTACCGCCACGTGCCTACCCCTGAGCGTGCCTGGCT